>CAXTPM010000113.1:0-11324 GCA_964245865.1 uncultured Fimbriiglobus sp.
GATCGACCGCCTCGCCGCGCACCGCAACCGGGCGAGGAAAAAGTGACGGCGCCAATGCGCTGCAACGACGCGGGAAGGGCGCTGATCCGCCGCTTCGAGGGCTGCGAGCTGACGCCCTACGAGGACGCGGCGGGGTTCTGGTCGGTGGGAATCGGGCACAAAATCCTGCCCACCGAGGGCGACCTGCTGCGCGGCCCGATCACCCAGGAGGAGGCCGAGATCCTGTTCGCGGCCGACGTGGCCGTGGCCGAGCGGGCGGTTTCCGCGATGACCTCCGTGGCGCTCAACGAGTGGCAGTTTTCGGCACTGACGAGCTGGACTTTTAACCTCGGCGCGCGGGCCTACCGGGGTTCCACGCTCCGCCGCCTGCTGAACGCGGGAGACTACGTAGGGGCGAGCAATGAAATCGGGCGTTGGGTTTTCGCCAGGCGCAATGGCGTCGCCGTGAAGCTGCCGGGGCTGGTCGCCAGGCGCGATGCCGAGGTCGCCATGTTCAGGAAATTGCCGTGGCTGGCCAATGCTTAAGCTCGTGGTGGACAACGCCCCGCAGCCGCCCGAACCCGAACTGTCCGACGCCGAGCTGAGGGCGCTCTCCCAGGGGTCGCTGGTCCGCGCCGCCAAGACGCTCCCCCTGCGGGTGCTGGTGGTGGCCGACTACGGCGAAGGCGAGACGAGCCTTTACTGGACCGACACCAGGGGCGGGGCCGAAGCCCTGCTCGACGCCGGCCGCGACCTGCTCACCCACACCGAGGAGTAACCCCATGAACACGCTCTTGAACTACGCGACGCAGGCCTCCACCTGGCGGGGCGTCGTCAACTTGATTGTCGCCCTCAAGCTCATCGACCTCACCCCCGCCCTCCAGGAGCAGATCGTCGTGGACCTGGTGCAGATCGTCGCCGCCGGGCAGGCGCTGGTCGGTCTAATCAATGTCCTTCACAACGAGCGGAAAGCTGCTAACCTGCCGCCACTACCAACACCCACCAAGGAGAACCAACCATGAGTATATTCACGCCCGCACTCGACTTCCTGCACTCGCTGTTCCACTCCGCCGGCAAGGTGGTGTCGGAGCTGTCCCTCGCGCTCGCCAAGGTCATGGCCGAGAGCGGCGGGGAGTTCCTGGCGCAGACCGCACTGGCGGCCGTCGCCAGCGCCGAACTGACCGGCGGCACAGGGGCCGACAAGTTCAACGCCGCGAAGACCACCGTCGTCACCGCGCTCGAAGCTAAGAGCATCCCCGTGGTGCTGAACGCGGTGCATTCGGCTCTAGAAGGCGCAGTTGCGCACATGAAGGGCTGAGGTGTTTCAGACCGTAATCGCCGCCGTCCTGGCCGCCGTCCTGAAGGTCGTGCTGGGGCGGTGGCAGCCGAAGGAGAAGCCCGATGCCACTATCACCGCCGAGAAGGCCGAGGCGAAAGCCCTGGCTGCTCCCCCTGCTAGCGAGTCTGATTTGGATAAACGGTTGCGCCGACTCCAGCAGCCTGACCAGTCCGAGTAGCTACTGTCCGCAGGTGATTCGGCCGTCGAAGGAGACCGTCGATTGGTTGATCGAGACGCCGAAGCCGCCCCAGGCACTTGATTGGTTAGACAAGATCACGAGGCAGCAGGAGGTGTTCGCCAACGGCTGCCAGTAGCCCACCAATAGCCCGATCAGCCCCCGGTGAAAGCCGGGGGTATTTTTGCGCCCGGAGGTTGACCGAGCGGCGGCATCAGGGCAGGGTGGCGGAATGGAGCAGCCCGCCAAATACACCGCGCTCGTGAAGCGCCGCCTGCGGGCCGACACCCGCCGGGAGCAGCGGCTGGCGATGACGGCGGACACGGTGGGCGTGGGGGCGGTGCTGATGGCGTCGATGCTGGCCGTGACGCTGGGAGCGAGCTTGTAGAGTGACTATTGTGCGTCCGAGTGGCGGGGAAGCCGACGCCCTCTGCGTGCACCAGTAATTTTTCGTCAGAAAGTCTTGCGGCGACCCGGCGGGGGCCAGTAAAATACACGCAGACGCCAAACCTGCCGCCGATTCCGGCCGGCACTCACCTCCCTTCGGGGGCGGCATGAGCATCGCGGAACCCGACCGCCCCGCGAAAATCGGTGCGGTCGTCGCCGTCGGACTGGGAGCGGTCCTGGTTGCCGCGGCGGCGCTGAAGTGGGCCGACCCCGCCGCCGGCGGGGCTTGGGTCGCGGCCCAGGCGGCGGCCGAGGCGTGCTTTGGGGCTTGGCTCGTTAGCGGAATCGCCCCCCTATCAGCCCGCCGGGCCGGGGTCGCCTGCTTCACCGTGTTCGCGGGCGTGGCGCTGCACCACGCGGCCGAGGGCCGGGCATCGTGCGGCTGTTTCGGGGCAGTCGAAGTCGCGCCTTGGGCCACCGCCGCGTTCGACGCGGCGGCCGTCGCGGCACTCGCCTCGACACGTCTGGGGAATTGGGGCGCGGCTTCACGGCGCGGCCTTGCGGCAGTCGCCATTTCTGGGGGAGTGGCGTGGGTGATTCTTTCGCCCAGGTCTGTGGCGGACACGCTCGTGGCGACCCCGCCGGTTTTGGACTTGGGCGAGGTGCCTCGGGGCGGGGTTGCGTCCGGAGAAATCCGCGTGACGAACCGGGGCGACTCCCCGATTCGCCTGGGGGCGGCGAAAACTTCGTGCCCGTGCCTGACGGTTGCGAACCTGCCCGGCGTGGTCGGGCCGAACGAAACAATCGCTCTGGCCGTGAGCCTCGACTTGGCCGCAGAGCCGGACTTTACCGGCCGGCTGGGCGTGACCTTGACCGCTACGGCGGATGATATACCGCATCCGGCGCTAAAACTTCGCGTCGATGCGCTGGTGCGGTGAGTGGTGGTTCGGGGACCGTTAACTGCGGAGGCGGAGATGAACAGGACGATGCGGAAGGCGGCGGGCGCCGGGAGCCTGAGCGTGCTGTGTGCTGTGGTGGGGGTGGCCTTCGGGGGGCAAAGGACCGACGGGCCATGTGTGACGGATTCGACCAACACCTGCACGATTAAGTGCGCTCCGATCACCGGCACGAACAGGTATGTGGCGTCGGCCGACACGACGCAGCTCCCCTACTGTAAGGGTGACCCCCTCGTGCCGGGCTGCGACCCGAAGGCTCAGTTCATTCTTTGTTCGCAGCAACAGTACACCAACTCCACGTGCAATGTTCCGGTCGGCTCGGGGCCGACTAATGTTGCCACGGCCGCCTGCAAGTAGCAGCAGGGCCGGGGAAATTCCCCCCGTCGCGGCAACTTTACTCTGGGTAATGGGTGGGCGAAATGCTCCGCGAATTACTGTGTGTCGTGGCGGCTGTGGCGGCGACTTCCGCCTACGGTGCCGGTGATTCTGGGGCGGCGCAGCTTTGCCGCGACGGGCTCGTCCAGGCGAGGTCGTCCGTCCGAAGTTTGAGTTGCGAGGTTACGTTGGAACCCGTGGGAATCCCCGGAACCGGGGCGACCGCCACCTGGCGCGAGGCGGGGGGCGTGGCGAGATGCACTTTGGCTCGGGGCGGCGCCGACCCGACGGTCGAGGAGTACCAGTGGAACAACGGGGTATTGAAGCACAGAATTAAAGGCGGCGGGCGGGGGAAGTCCGTGTACGCTCGGCTGGACGGGCCGGATGGTCTGAGCCACGTCTTCAGCGTGTGGCGCGACGCGATCTTCGAGCCGGCCCCGAATACAGTCGAATTGGTCGGCAGGGCTCAGTCCGGTGCCCAGGAAGTTGTAAGCGGCCAGATCTGCTTGGTACTGTCGCTCGACAGCGGTGGCGAGCGGCACAAGTTTTGGTTCGACCCGTCGAAGAACTACCTGATTCGGCGCTACAGGTATTACCCGGCCAAAGACGATCCCGGCGGCTACTTCGACCGCGAGGCGGAGGCATTTTCTGAGCCGAAGCCCGGTGTCTGGTTCCCGTCGTCCGTCGTCCAAAGGGAGGCGTTCGCCGGCGAGATCAAACTTTTCGCCCGCACGACGTTCCGCAATGTCCGCGTCAATGAGCCGGTGGAAGGATCGCTGCTACAACTAAAATTCGCGCCCGGAACAATCATCACCGACGTTCGGGCGGGAACGACATACACCGCTGGGGAGAACGAGGCGCCGGGCGGCCCCGTCGTTCCCATGGCCAAGCCCCGCGACCTGAACGCGGACGAGGTGCAGATGCCGACGGGCGTCGCCCGGCCCGGCCAGTCGGGTTCGACCCCGCTCTGGGCGTGGGCGGCCTGCGCGGCGGCAGTTTTGGCGGCGGCCGCCGCCGTCTACGCCCTCCGCCGCCGGCCGGCCTGATCGGGCCGCGTGTTCACCCCGAGGGTACATTCCATGCTTGCGAAGTTCTGGCCGGTCTTGATACCCGTCGCCGTCGGGGCGTGCGCGTTCGGCTACACACGCTGGGAGGCCGGCGGCGCGCCCCGCGCGGCGGTCGAGGCGGCCGGCGACTTGGGGCTACGCGACAACAACAAGCTCGTGACTTCGCGGGTTCTCGTCCGCAACGAGGGGCGGCGGGAGCTGGTCCTGTCGAACCTCCGCACCAGTTGCGCCGCCTGCCTATCCTTCGCCGCGCCGGACGCGGCAGAGGGGGTCATTTCCCTGGCTCCCGGCGGTGCGACGACGGTGGAAGCCCGCGTCATGGTCCACGGCACCCCGGAAAAGCCGTTCGCGGTGGGCCTCTCGTGCGACACGAACGACCCGCGGCAGCCCACGATCGAGGTCGTATTTTCCGCTCAAGTTAGGGGGTGGCTGACCGCCACCCCCACTTCCCTCGACTTGGGCGCGCTAAAACCGGGAGAGGTCGTCGCGCGGACGATCCGGGTTCGCGACACCGGGCGGGGCGGTGAGCCGTTCCGCGTTGGGCGCGTCGAGACGCCGCAGGGCGTCCGCGTCGCCTCCCCCGGCACGCAGGCGCCGGATTCCGCGGGGGAGGGGTTCGGGGTTCTGGTCGCCTCCGTGACCGCGCCCACCCCAGGCCCTTCCGAATCGGGCCTCGTGAGCGGCGAAATCACGATCCACGAGGACTGTGAGGGCGGGGCGAAACTGGTCGTCCCCATCCGGGGCGAGGTTCCGGCGAAGATCGCGGTCACGCCGCCCGCCCTCGTCCTCCCCCGCCTAGGCGGGGGAGGTGCCGATTTCGCGGGCGAATGCACCCTCGCACTCGCCTCGGGGACGCCCGCCCCGGTGTCGCTCCTATCGACACCGCCGGAGTTGTCCGTGTCGCCGGCGGGGCCGCCGTCCGACGGGCGATTCCGCTTCGAGTGGAAGGCGGACCGCCGCCCGCCGCCCGGCGAACTCCGAACCGCGGTCGTCCGCTTCCGGGTCGGTTCCGACGAAGTGGCCGTTGCCGTCCGCTGCCTCACCCCCGGTGCCCCATGAACGTCGCCCGCCGCGGCTTCACGCTCCTCGAACTGCTCGTCGTCATCGCCATCCTCGCGGTGCTCGCCGGCCTGCTCCTCGGGGGGGTGCAGAAGGTCAGGGCCGCCGCCGCCCGGACGAAGTGCGCCAACAACCTCCGGCAGCTCGGCCTCGCCCTGCAAGGCTACCACGACGCGCGGGGGGCGCTGCCGCCGGGGAACTCCGCCGACAGGCCGGCCAACCCGTACCCGTTCGCCTCATGGGCCGCGTTCGTCCTGCCCCACGTCGAGCAGGGCGAGAGCTGGAGGCAACTCCAGGCCGCGTACTCCCAGGACCGGTACTTCGCCACGCCGCCGCACGCCACGTACCGCGCCCGCCCCCTGGCCCTGTTCGGCTGCCCGGCCGACGCTCGGACGCCCGGTCCATCGACGCGGTATACCAAGGCCGGCGCGCCCTACGCGCTGACGGCCTACCTCGGGGTCATGGGCAGGACCGCGCTGTCCGAGGACGGCGTGCTATACTCCGACTCGAAGGTGCGCCTAACAGACATCCGCGACGGGACCAGTTCGACGCTCCTGGCGGGCGAACGGCCCCCGGACGCAGGCGAGGAGATGGGGTGGTGCTACGCCGGGGTGGGCCAGCTCGACACGGGGTCGCTCGACTCGGTTTTAGGCGTGCGGGAGACGAACCAGTGGGTCGTCGCCAAGAACTGCTTCCGCGGGCCGTACAACTTCGGCCCCGGCAGCGTGGACAACGTGTGCGACGCCTTCCACTTCTGGTCTCTCCACCCCGGCGGGGCGAACTTCGCCTTCTGCGACGGCTCGGTGCGCTTCCTGACCTACGCCGCCGACGCGATGATGCCCGCGCTCGCCTCGCGGGCGGGCGGGGAAGTGGCGGCGCTGGACTAAACCGCGCGGGCGGGCGTGGTGTCAGCTTCCAGGAGCGAAAGCCCGGAGGCGTTCTATCAGCGGGGCCGTCGAGGGGTCAGACTGCACGAGCGCGGCCGCGTGGTCGAGGGCGGCTGACCGTGCCGCCCCGGCGTCCGCCGCGCCGGCGCGCAGCTCCTCGAAGGCGAAGTAGACGCGCGCCAGATGTTCTCGCTTATCTCTGAGAGCTGCGGCAAGGCGGATGGCCGCTTGGTAGTGGAATCGCCCCAACTCCGCGCGGCCGGACCTGTAAGCGACTAGCCCGGTTGTCGCCTGAAAAGTCGCCTGTTGGATCGGCGTCATCTGCCTGGGGTTGACCCGGCTGAGGACGTGATCGGCCTCCGCCGTGAGGTCTTGCGACGCCAACGCGAAGGCCAAGTTGTTGAGCAGAACGAAGTCGTCCGGGTTCCCCAACACTCCCTGCCGGCCGAACGCGACCGCCTCGGCGTGGTCGCCCAACGCCACGGACGCGACGTGAGTCCCGAACACCGACGGGCGGCTGGAGAACGGCTGCTCCGACTGCCACTTCTTGGCCTCGGCTAGGGCGGCGACCCACAGGCCGGACCTGGCGGAGTTCCAAGCGTTCGCCTCGGACGAGGTCGTTGGTGGAGCCGGGGGCAAGTAGGTGCTTCCGGTCTTCCGTGCGAGCCATGCCGCCTGGGCGATCGAGTTTTCTGACGGCTCTATTAACGAGAGGCCGACAAGTTTGCGGGCCGCCCTCGCATTCCCGAGCAGCGCTTCGATAGTCCCTATGGCGCTCGCCAGTTCGGACAAGTGGAACGGCGGAAGTCGTTGGGCCTCCAAAAAGCGCTGCCCTAGTTTCAGGTTCTTAGACTTCCTCCCGATCGCCGCTGCGGTAGCGATCTCGGCGGCGAGGAGCCACGGGTCGCTACGGACGCCGCCGGCGTTGGCGAGCAGCCAGTGCGACTCGTCCGGCTGGCCCTGGTGCAGGTAGAACCGCGCCGCCGACCGGATCACGAAGCGGTTGGCGGGGGCCAGTGCCAGCCCCACCCGCATCGCACGGGCGGCCTTGTCGGCGGCGCCGAGCGAGAGGTGGAGTCGGGCCAGATTGCTCCAGAGGATCGGGTTGCGTGGGTAGGCGATCAGTCGGCGGCGCGCGTCCCGCACGCCGCCCCGCAGGCGGTCGATGAGAGGCAAGTCGTCTGCGGGTTCGTTACTGGGCCGTCCGGGTGCGTCGCCCGCCGGGGTGGGCCTACCTCCGGCCAAGTAAGAAGCGGCCACGCCCCGCGCCGAGGCGGGGGCGGCGGGATCGTCGAGCACGAACTTGGCTGCGGCGGCGGCAAGATTGAACCGACCGAGGGTAAGCGAGATCGACACCAAGTCCGAGGCGACGGAGAGGCCGGGCCTTGCCTCCCAGTCCGCCAGAGCCTCGGTGACCATAACGTCGCTGAAAGGCTCGGCCCGGTTCGGCGCGACGGCCTGGGCGAGTTCCCCCCGCTGGCTCGTCGCCTGGAAATTGCGCCACAGGGGGACGACCTGGCGGTCCCGGTCCTCGTTGATCCCGGCCACTAGGCTCCACCGGTCACGAGCCGGAGTCCCGCGTCGCGGGCCAGCAGGTCCAGTTCGGAGATGTACCTGTCGAGGGAGAACTGCCCGGCGTTGACACGCCCGTTCGACGGGTGGCCTCGCCTGGTCGGGTCGGGCTCGCAGAGTTGAGTCACCATGCGCGTCACGGCCTCCCGGTACCTTCCGGGGACTTGGGGGGCGAACTCGCTAACTGCGTCCAAGAACGCTGATTGGACGTACGGCAGAGCCTCGGCATATTCCCCGCGCCACCAGCTCGGTCGGTGCGCGTGGTCCAGATACTTGACGACGAGGGAGGTCATGTGGACGCGGGAAAACATAAACACAATCAAGCTGCCGAGGTGGTAATTGTCACAGCCGAAACGACGGGCGGGGACGGTGGCCGGCACCTCGCCGTACAGGAGTTCGGGCGGCGCGTACCCCATATCCCCGGCCACTTGGAGATCGTCGTGGGGCGCTTGGTGGTGCTGCGACCACGCCCTGCCCAAATCCCCGATTTTCACACCCGCCGTCCCGGAGAACACGAGTACGTTGGAAGGCTTTAAGTCCTGGTGGGCCATGTCGGCCCGGTGCATCTGCTCCAGGCCGGTTGCCACCTGGTGGAGCATCCGAAAAGTGAAGGCAATGTCGAACGAGTCCGCCGCGTCCAGGTGCGCCCGAATGTCCCCCTCCGCGCGCTCGAAAACGAGGCACTCGACTTTGCTGAACGGCTGCCCCTCGACCGCATCGACGCTGAATGCGTCGATCGCGTGGACGACGCGCCTCAGGCGATCTGTCCCGCACTTCTCGCACACCCGCCGCTCGAAGAGGTACGAACTGGTCATCAACTGGAGCATCGCGGGGGTATCGACCCCCGGCGCGAAGGCGCCCGAGTAGTCCATCGCCTTGAGGAAGGCCCGTCGGCCGTCCGCGTTCTCGGCGATGTAGCTGGACGAGAAGTGGCCGCCGGTGGCGGACTTGCTGCGAGTGACTTCTTGGACGACTTTCCACCCGTTGGGCAGCGTCGCGCCGGCGAGCATTCGGGCCGCGCCCACCATTCATCGCCCCGTAGCCACACAGAGTGCAAGTTGGATGGCTGAATTGGCGTCCAACCCAGTTTTGGTGTGGACGAAATTATACGTTCGGCCTGCGGCCGAGTAAATGGCGAGGACAGTGAAATTAGCCCGGAAGAACTTCCCGCCGGAATAGTCCACCGCCGGTCGTTCGGAGGGGGTTTGGTACGGAGTTTGGTACGGAACCGCATTCCGACCGCCGCCCGAGAAACGAAAAAAGCCCAGTTTCCTGGGCCTTAGTCGAGTACACCCAATAGGAGTCGAACCTATAACCTTCGGTTCCGTAGACCGATGCTCTATCCAATTGAGCTATGGGTGCGTCGCGTTATCCATCCTAATGACCGAGCGGTGGCGTGTCAACCGGGTTCGCGCGTGCTCAGCGGTTTCGCTCCCCGAGTCAGCGGTGGTAAGAGGGGCCGAGTCTGACGGCTCGCGCGATTCGGGCGGCGGAAATTGAGTGCCCCGAATGGCGGGGCGAGAGTTTGGGGTGCCGCCGCCCGCGGCGGCGCCGATAAACGCGGTACACTCGCCGGGGCAAGAGGCCTCCGCTGAGACGGTTTCTCATGGAGGAGTTCGATGATCGTCCGCCGCTCCCTGTTCACGCTCGCCGCGGCCGCGCTCGCGGCCTCGGCCGCGCCGGCCCTCGAGCCGATTAAGCTGCCGAGCCTCAAGCCGACCAAGGCGGCCGCGCAGTCGGCCGAGGTCGCCGCGCCGGCGTCCGACGCCGGCGCCAACCAGAAGCTCGCCGAGGCGGTCGCCGCCCGGCTCGCCGGCACCACTATCACCGAGGGCGCCGACGTGTCGCTGGTGACCGACTCGGGCAGCGTCACCGTCACCGGCCAGTGCCAGTCGGCCGCGCAGAAGAAGGCGATCTTGGAGGAAATCCGCGTCGTCTCGGGCGTGAAGCTCGTGAGAGACGGCCTCGCGGTCGGCGGCGTCCGTCAGGTGCAGGGGTTCGGCCCCATCGCCGCGCAAGTCCCGAGCGCGACGCCCCCCTCGGCGATGCCGTCGGCCGGCCCGGCGATGCCCGGCGCCCCCGGCTACTCGGGTCCGATCGGCGAGCCGATGCCCCTGGGTAACGGCTCGATGAGCCAAGAAGGTGCCGCGCCACCGCTCCCCGGTTACGCCTGGCCGACCTACGCGCCCTACAACAACGTCAGCCGGGTGGCGTACCCCCAGAGCTACCCCTACAACGCCTTCCCGTTCATCGGCCCGTTCTACCCGTTCCCCAAGGTGCCGCTCGGTTGGAGGAGCGTCAACCTCACCTGGGACGACGGCCACTGGTACTACGGCAAGACCGCCACGCCGCACGACTACTGGCGCGTGCGCTTCTGGTAAGCGGGCCGGGGTCGTGAGTCGGGGCTCAAAAAAATACGGGCCGGGGGTGCGTCGCACGGTGTGCGGCCCGCCCCTGGCCCGTGTCGTTGCTGGGCGTCCGTATACTGAAGGCCGCGAGCCGAACACCGAACACGACTGCGGAGCAGTCCCCATGCCGACAACCACTGCCAGCGCCCCCGGCGGCACCCTCGGCCCCGGCGGCGCGATCTCGAAGGCGTGGCCGCACTTCGAGTCCCGCCCCCAACAACTCGCCATGGCCGACGCGGTGGCGTCCGCGCTCGCCAAGAAGCAGAAGCTCGTCGTCGAGGCCGGCACGGGCGTCGGTAAGAGCTTCGGCTACCTGGTGCCCGCCATTCAGGCGATCGCCGCGAAGGCCGACACCCGCATCGTGATCTCGACGCATACCATCGGGCTGCAAGAGCAACTCATCGCCAAGGACATCCCGTTCCTGGCGAAAGTGATGCCCGAGCCGTTCCGGGCGTGTCTGGTGAAAGGCCGCTCGAACTACCTCTCGCAGCGGCGATTGCGGGTGGCTCAGCAGCGCGCCGGGGGGCTGGTCGCCGACCCCGCCACGGCCACGCAACTGGTGGCCATCGGCCGCTGGAGCCGGACCACGCACGACGGCACCAAGTCGGACTTGCCCATTCAGCCGTACCCGAACGTGTGGAATCTGGTCGAGAGCGAGAGCGGCAACTGCCTGGGGCGGGGTTGCCCGAACTACTCGCAGTGCTTCTACTTCAAGGCCCGGCGGCAGGCGTTCGCCGCGAACCTCCTGATCGTCAACCACGCGCTCTTTTTCAGCGACCTGGCGCTGCGCCAGTCGGGCGGCGGGCTGCTGCCCGACTACGACGCGGTGGTGTTCGACGAGGCGCACACTCTCGAAGACGTGGCGGCGGATCACCTCGGGCTGTCGGTCACGCAGGCCGGGCTGGAGGCGGTGGTCGGCCAACTCCTCTCGCCGCGCGGCAACAAGGGGCTGCTCGCACTCCACGGCGACGAGACCAGCTTCCGGCAAGTGGAAGCGGTGCGGCAGGCCAACGAAAACTTCTTCACCAGTGTGCGGAACCTGCTCCAGAACCAGCCCAAGTCAACGGGCCGGGTGCGCACGCCCAACTGCGTGCCGGATGTGTTGAGCGAGGAGGTCGGC
>CAXTPM010000114.1:0-6579 GCA_964245865.1 uncultured Fimbriiglobus sp.
CGGCCGCGGCGCGCCTCGACGACTTCCGCCGCGACCGGCTCCTGAGTCTCGCGCTCCTCAGCCGCGTGCGCGAGGGGAAGCCCGAGCAACTGCCGCCGCTCCTGGACACGCTCTCGCGCCTCGGCGGCGCGGCGGGGGGCGGCGCCGTCGGTACATTGCTCGACGGCGTGCGCCCGCAACTGGAGCAACTCCGCGCCAAGGGCCAGGGCGCCGAGGCCGACAAGATCGCCCAGGCGATCGGCCAGTTCCTCTCGGCCCTCGCCGCGAAGCCCGACGCCCCGCCGGGCACGCTGCTCACACTCGGCCGGGGCTTGCGCGAACTCGGCAGCCCCGAGCAGGCGGTGGCGGTCCTGAACCGAGTCCCCGCGCCGCCCGCCGCCGACCTGTCCGCGAACCCCTCGGCGCTGACGGGCGAGCCGGCGCAGGCGGTGGCGCGCCACCGCCAGGCGCAACTCGAACTGGTGCGCGCGCACCGCCAGGCGCGGAACTTCGCCGAGGCCGAGCGCATCGTCGCGGCCGCACAAAGTTGGCCGGGGGCCGGGGAGTTCAAGAAGGAGGCGATCCACCTGGCCGAGGAGCGGGCCGCGGCCGCGCCGCCGGCCGAGGCGCCCAAGCTCTGGGCCGACGCCTACAAGCGCTGGAACGACCTGGCCAATCAGTCGCGCGGCCCGCTGCAAAAGCTGCTGGCCGCGAAGCGCGACGCCAAGAGTGCGCTAATCGTCCTCGGCGACTTCAAGCAACTGCCGCCATCGCCGGGGTTCGTGCCGACCGCCGACGCCGAGCTGAAGTCGCAGCTCGCCGCGAACCCGCCTCCGGAGTGGCTGAGGGAGCTGTCCGCCGCGCAGACGCCACGCGCCAGGGAGTACCAGGCGCAGTTGACGCAGGTTGTCGAGCGGCTGGAGGGCCAACTGCGCCCGGCGTACCAGGACGCGCTCGCCGAGTCGTACCGCTGCCTGACCGCCGCGAACCAGAGCACGCTGAAAGACAAGCCCGAGCAACTCAAAGCAAAGCTCGACGGCGTGGCTAAGGCGCTCGCGGCGTTCGAGAAGGCCAACCCCAACCTGGCCCCGCCCGTGCGCGCCAAGCTCGCCCGCCTGGTCGCCGGGACGCCGGACTTGCGGCCGCTCTACGAGGCGCAGGGCGGCAAACTGTTCCTGAGCGCCGAGTGAGTCCGCCGCCCTCGCCCCCCGTGGAGTCCGCACCATGCGCCGCCTGATTGGACTCGCCCTCGCGCTCGCCTCGCCCGCCGCTGTGCTGGCGCAGCCGGCGCCCGACCGGGTGACGTACCGCACCGCCGAGGGCAAGGTGACCGTCGAAACGGTGGTCGCCGCCGAGTCGCCGAAAGGGTTGCTGTTGGGCGCCGGGTCCGCGCCGCGCACGGTCTCCTACGGGGATGTGCTGCGGGTGGAGCTGGCGCGGCCGGAGGGGCTGGCCGACCCCGACCAGGCGACGCTCCGCACCCTCGACAATTTGGACCCCGCGAAGGCGGTCGAGGCGGCGACGGCGCTGGCGGCGAGGTACCCCCAAGCCCCGGAGCGCACCCGCCGGGCGCTGGCCTGGGCCAAAGCGACCCAGCACCTGCGCGCGGTCGCCGCCGCCGGCGAGCAGGGCGACCCGCAGATTCTGGCGAAGGCCCAGGCCGACGCGCTCGACGCACTCAAACTGGCCGGGCGGCAGGGCGCGGCGCCCTGGGAGGTCGCGCAGTCGGCGCGGTTCTCGGCGCGCATCTTGGCGGAGCAGGGCAAGTCTGCCGAGGCGGCAAAGGTGCTAGAGGGCGCGGCCGACGGCGCCGGCACCCCGGCCGACTTGGCCGCGGCGCTGCGGCTCCAGGCGGCACGCTTGAGTCACTACGCCGGCCGGCCCGACGACGCGGCCTCGGCGCTCGCGCGCGTGTCCGAATCCACGCTGGCCGCGAACCAGGCCGAGCGCTTCGGCCTCCTGAAACTCGCCGGGGCCGACCCGGCCGCTCTCCGCCGGGGGATCGACGCGGCGACCACGCCGGGCGCCAAGGCGTTCGGCTACGGCCTGCTGGGCGACGCCTACGCCCGGCTCAAGCAGCCGCAGCAAGCCTTGTGGGCGTACCTGTGGGTCGATGCGGTCTACGACGCGGACTCGCTCGAACAGGCGCTCGCCCTTTCCCGCGCGGGCGCGCACCTGGAAGCGCGGGGTGAGGCCGAGCGCGCCGAGCAACTGCGCGACAAGGCACGCCGGCTACCGTAGGGGTGGGGCGCGAAAGTCCCCTTGAACACCCGCCGAGTCGGCACTAGATTAAACAACCACCGGGGTGGTAGCTCAGCTGGGAGAGCGCTGCAATCGCACTGCAGAGGTCGGGGGTTCGATCCCCCCTCACTCCACTATGCTTAAACGACGCGACCCCCCGCCGGGCTTGGACCGGCGGGGGGTCGCTTGTTGGCGTGGTACGGTCTGGGTCGTGCGGACCCATCGGCGGGCAGGCGCTGGCCCCTGGTCGCCGGCAATTGGGGGCGGGCACCGGCCCAGCCGTGGTCCGGTTCTGATGCTGAGTGAGATGTGACATTAATCGCGGCGCCGGAGGGCACTTCGGATGGGCGAGCCGCGAGCGCACCTAGTGTTTCTGCGTCCCGACGGGCTGCTGATCGTCAAGCGACCCGAGGCCCACTGGCGGCAGCTTCAGGATGAGTACCCGGCATACATGACCTCGCTGGGTCCGTGGACGGCGTGTGAAATCGCCGAATACTTCGCACTCGACTATACCGAGGACGACGCCCGGTGGCCGTTCGCGCGGCGGGCCATCGCCGAGTTCATGCAGTCGCCAGGGCTGTTGGTCCTGGACGGCGGGGCGGCGGACTAGTCGGGAGGGGCGGCGGTGGCCGCACGGTTTCTCGCCGGTTCGCGCCCTTCGATACCCTGCCGCTGCTAAACTTCGGTCGTTCTGTGGCGGGGGCTTCGGCATGTGGGGTCGGTTGCGGGTGGTTCACGGGCCGGTCGTCGTCGGCGGACTGCTCGCCCGCAATACCGAGGCTTTTACGGTGAACGGCGGGCACCTCCAGTCGGCCGAGGTGTGGTGCGGGCACTGTTGGGGCGCCGTCGCGGCTGGGCCATCGTTCCGGGAGGTCGCGGCAACCCCGCCCGCCACGCCCGGCGTGTTGGCCGCGCGCGGCGTCCCGGCCGAGCCGTTCCCGGCCGGGTACGAACCGCTCGCCTCGTGCTGCCTCTGCGCCGGCACGTCCTGGTAGGGTACCGGTGCTTTCAAAGCTAGGGATTCCACCGGTCCCGCCGCCGTCCGCCGCATACTCCGCCGCCCCGCCGCCACTTCGCGCTCCTGCCGCCCACCCACCCTGGCCGATGCAGTCTACAGGCGAACTCTGCGACGCCGCGAAACCGGGGGTGACGCCGTGGCGACCGACGACGCCGATTCGCGGCCCAACCAAGCCATCGCCGCATTGGCCCTCTCGCTCGAGGGGCGCGATGTGGCGCTCGGCCGCACGCCGGCGGGGCTGGTCACGCGCTTCGTCGATTCGTTCCGCCGGGGCTTGCAGTCGGTGCTCGAACTCTTGGAGTCGCGCACGCCGCCGCGGATCGCGGAGAACCGCCGGCACCCGCAGTGGGTCGAGCGGGCCTGCGACTTGCCGTTGATCGGCCTCGAACCCGGCGGGGTGCGCGTGCTACTCGGGGCGCCGCCGGCGGACAGTCTGTTCTCCGACTCGGAGCGCGGCGACTTGCTGAACGCGGTCGAGGTACTGTTCGGGGCACTCGAGTGGGCAGCGGGGGCCGAGCGGAAGGACAGTCCGGCGGCGTTCGAGAGTCTGCCGGCGCCGGCGCGGCGGGCGGTGCTCGCGGTGGTGGCGAGGCTCCTGCCGCCGCCGTCGGGGCCGGTCGAGCGCGTCGGCTTCCGCCGGCCCGGCACTAGGGGCGAATCGGGCGAGCGGCGGGCGACGCTGGACCGGCCGGCCCGGCGGCGCGTGCGGGTCGAACTCGACCGCCTCGCCGCCGAGGGGCGCGCCGCCGAGGCCGAGGGGGTCATCCGCAGCGTCGATCTCGACTCGCGCACCTTCGCCCTGCGCGAGCGCCCCGGCAACCTGCCCGACCTGCCGTGCGACTACGGGCCGGGCGCCGAGAACGCGGTGAAGACCTGCCTCGACCGCCGCGTGCTGGTGTCGGGCACCCTGGAAACGGTGCGCGGCCGGCGCGGGCAGCGGATGGCGGTCGAGGCGGTGGAGTTGACCGCTGGCGCGACGCCGGTGGCGCGGGCCGGGTAGCGCCGCGCCTACAATGCGCCGGCCATGCCGAAGCGACCGGAGTGCGCCGCCTTGCCCCCGATCCCCGCCAGCGCCCGCAAGAACATTGAGGCCATCGCCCTCGTGGAGCAGCAACTCCACGGCAAGCGCAGCCGCGCCGAGAAGGTCGGCGACGCGGTGGCGCGCTTCTTCGGGAGCCTGTGGTTTATTGCCGCCCACGCCGCGTTCTTCGCCGCCTGGATCGGCTGGAATGTTGGCCTCGTGCCGGGTGCGGCGGCGTTCGACCCGTACCCGTTCCCGTTCCTCGACTTCGGAATCGGGGTCGAGTTCATCTTCCTCACTACATTCGTGCTGATGAACCAGGCCACCCAGGCCCGGCGGCAGGAGCACTGGGGGCACATCACGCTGCAAGTCGCCCTCTTGACCGAGCAGGAGGTGACCAACACCCTGCAGACGCTGCAGCGGGTGTGCGAACACCTCGGGCTGGAGTCGGCGGCGGGCGGCGGCGTGGCGAGCGAACTGGCCCTGGACACGCCGGTCGAAGCACTCGTCGAGGAGATCGCCAGGGCGCGCGAGGCCGGGGAGGCCGAGGGCGACGGGCCGGCCGGGCCGTAGAATGCCACCCCCGCCATCGACCCACAGGACACCAACCGTTATGCTACGCACCTGCCTGCTCGTCGTATTTCTCCTCGCCTGTGCCGCCCTCGCCGGCGCCCAGCCGCCCGCGCCGCCGGCCAACTCTCCGGCCGACCCGCAGGCGAAGTTCGAGCCGAAGTCGAGTCCCGGCGTGGGCCAGAAGTACCTCGCCGCGTTCGCCGGTGAGTGGGCCGTCGAGAAGGCATTCTACCCCGCCAAGGGCGGCGACCCGACGCGGGTGAAGGGCGCCTGCACCCAAGAGCTGGTCCACGGCGGGCGCTTCCTGAAGTCCGAGTTCGCCTTCGGTGAGGGCGACCGCAAATCCACCGGCACCGGCACCATCGGCTTCGAGCCGGAAACGGGCCTCTTCACCAGCAGTTGGATCGACTCGCGCCAGACGCGCATGTCGTTCCGCAAGAGCGAATCGCCGTTCGACGGCAAGCAGATCGTGCTGTTCGGCGCGGACCTCGGCGCCGAGAAGCCCGCGCGGCGCTCGAAGACGGTCACGACGATCGACGAGGGGGGCGCGAAGATCGTCCACCGCCAGTACGCCGTGCCCGCCGAGGGGCCGGAGCGCCTGGTGATGGAGCTGGCGATGACGCGGAGGGCGAAGTGAGCGGCGCGCCGGCGGGGCGCGGCCGGCGCCGGGTCATCCTCGGACTGGCCGGCGCGGTCGCCCTCTGGGCGGTCTGCGCCACGCGCGGCCGTGTCAACGGCCCGCGCGAACCCGCCGCCGGCGGCGCCGGGCCGGCGACGCTCGCCCACTGGAATGCGCTCGGCGGGATTGTCACCGCAGCCGGCCGGTCGTCGGATCGGATCGCCGACCACGGCCGCACCCTGCGGGCCGGCGGGCCGGCCGCGCCAGCGGGCCGGCGGGCGTTTTGGGAGCGGTACGCCGCGCTCTACGACGAGGCTGCCGGGGACGCTAAGGCGGCCGTCGCGGCGCTGGACCGACTCCCCACCCAGGGCGTCGATCCCGCCGCGCTGGGCGTCGATGTGGCCGCCCGGAAGTATCTTGCCGTCCGCGCGGACCTCGACAGGGTCAGCGCCAAGGAGTGCTGCGAGTACGCCGCCATCTACGCCGAAGCCGCCGCGCCCGGCTTCGACTCCGACGGCCCCGCCGGGCGGAACCTCGCCCGGCGGGAGGACGAGTTGCTGGCGCGGATGGCCGGCCGGATCGACGCCGAGGGGCGGGCCGAGAAAGCCGCGCTCGCCGGGTTCGTCGCCCGCGCGGTGCGCGTCAGGGCCGAACTGGTCGCCCGCTACGGCCTCGTGTTCGACATCATCGGAGAGGCCTCCTAGCCGGGATCAGCCGAGGTGCCGCACCTCGAACCCGTGTCGCCCGGCCACCCACTCCGCCACGAGCCTACGGTGGCACTCGGCCGGGCGCTTCTCGGCGCAGAGCAGGCACACCGGCCCCGGCAGTGCCAGCAGGCGCTCGGTGAGCAACTCGCCCGACCCCGCGAGCAGCCGGTCGTAGCGCGCCGGCCAGTCGTCCAGCCCCTGGAACAGGTTGCCAAGTTCCACCAGAGATGCGTAGCCGTAGCCGGCCGCGCCGAGCCAGGCTTCGATGCCCTTGTCGGCGGTCTTGGCCTTCGACCACACGCCCATGCTCGCGCGATCCGGGCGCAGGCGGACATCGGCGACGGTGCGGGCGCGGTGAGGGGCGAGGAGCGCGAGGAACTCGGCCGGAGTGCGGCCACCGTAGCCGAGGGTGTAGAGGGTC
>CAXTPM010000114.1:6589-11265 GCA_964245865.1 uncultured Fimbriiglobus sp.
TGGCACCTCGTCGAGAAACGGTCCGTGGTGCGGCCGTCCGGCTCGCGTGGCGTTGGAAATGCACTTTCCGCAGTCGTGTGACACGCATCCCGTCTGGGAACGGCCGGCGTGACCCCGAGCGGGGGGCGTCAGCCCTCCGAGTCTGGCAATCGTTCTAGGCTAGCCAGAAGCGATTGCCAGACTCGGAGGGCTGACGCCCTCCCGCTCGGGGCGACGGACGAAACCCGGAATTGCCTACTTCACCGGCGCCGGCGTAATCACGATCTGCGACGCGGGCTTGCGCTGCGCCACCACGGCCTGGCGCAGTTGCATCGCGTACACCGCCCGCACGTCTTCCTTGACTTCCTCGAACTTGCGCGGTTTGCCGGGGTTCTTGGCGACCGTCATAATCAGGTGTTGGCCGAACTCAGTCTCCACGGGGTCGGACATCTGGTTGGCGTTCAGCCGGAAGGCCGCTTCGGCGAACGGCTCGACCATCGCGCCGACGCGCGGGAAGAACTGCAAATCACCCCCGTTCACCTTCGAGGGGCACTGCGAGTGCTCCTTGGCGTAGGCGGCGAACACCTCGTTGACCTTGTCGCCGCGCGCCTTGTCCTTGGCCAAGGCGTCGCCCGGCGCGGCGGCGTAGGCCTTGTCGCCCTCGGCGGTGATCGCGGCCTTGATTTGCGCGAGTTTGGTCTTGGCCTCGGCCACCTTGGCCGCGTCGGCGCCGGGGGTCAGCAGGATGTGCCGGGCGCGCACCGTCGAGCCGTCGAAGATGTCCGGGCGCTTGCCGAAGAAGTCTTGGAGCTTCTGGTCGGTGCCCTGGTCCTTGAGGAACTTGTCCCACTTCATCTGGGCACCCACCTCGGTGCGGAACTCGGCCTCCGAGAGCATCATCGCGTCGAGTTCTTTGGCGTAGTCCTTGTTCGCCTTCTTCAACTCGGCTTTCAGTTCTTCGAGCAGTTTATCGGTCTCGGCCGGCGGCACCGTCACGTTCAGGGCCGTGAGGTACTGGTCGATCAGCACATTCTCGACCAGGTGGTTCAGGATTTCCTTCCGCGCCGTGGCGTGCTCCTCCACTGGGAACTGCCGCAGCGCGCGCCAGACCGAGACCTCGGGGATCGGCTGGCCGTTCACCGTGGCGGCGACTCCGGTGGGGCGCGCGACGGGGGCGGGGGCGGGCGCCGGGGCCGCGGCCGGCGCGGGGGCGAGCTGCGGGGCGGGCACGCTCGCCGGCGGCGCGGGCGGAGCCTGGGCGCGGCTGGTGGCGGCGAGGGCCAGGCCCGTCAGGGCGGTGGCCGCGAGGCGGGTCGAACGGGCCATGTGCGGAATCCTTCCGGCGCGGAACTCGGGGGAGTGGGGGCGGTCCAGTCGCCCCGTCTTGCGGCCGCGACCATAGCAAGCGCATTCGGGCCGGGCTAGCCCAAGTTGCCAAGCGCGGAAAGCCCAGGGACGGCCGCCCTTGGGCTTTCAGGCGGTCACACAGGCGCGTTAAGTATGCGCCGCGTCGAACAGCACCAGCGCCAGCGGGCCGAACATCAGTACCGGCAGCCACGCCGCGAGGGGGGGCGTGACGTAGTTGTTTTCGCCGAGGTACTTGCAGCCCAAGTCCACCCCGTAGAACACCGAGCACAACACGATACACAGGCCGACGTTGAGGAAGACGTTTTTATTCTGGTCGCGCAGAATCACACCCAGGCCCATCAGAATGAGAATCATGCCGACCAGGGGGCGCGTCAGCCGGCGGTGGAAGCTCACCGCGACGGCCGCCTGGCGGCGGTCGTCGCGCTCGGACAGGATTTGCCGCAGCCGCGCCGTGGAACTGTACAGGTACCAGTTGCCGGGGCGCGTCACGGTGTCGAAGTCGATGCTCGTGTGCAGGAAGAACACGCCCGTCGAGCCGCGCTCCAGGTACGGCGGCAGCGGGCCGTCGATGGCGTCCGGTTTAGTCTGGAACATCTGCCAGCCGCCGCTGGGCTTTTCGGTGCTGGGCGGCACGTAGTAGGCGTCCTCGGCGGACATGTTCAGCCCGCGCGGGCCGTTCTCGGGGAAGGTGACATCCAAGCCCTTGACGCGCCGCTCGTTGCGCAGCGCGGCGAACCCCTCGATGTGCACGTTGTTGGCGTCGAACGCGCCGTTGACGGGGATCGCGCGCTCGAGGTTCGGGTCGTCGCGCGGGATGTTCAGCTCCTCGGCCACCCTGGGGATGAAGAACTCCTGGTTCGCCGGCCCGAGCATCACCGTCAGCAGGCAGCCCAACAGAATCGGCCGGATGACGCGCTGCGTGGAGATGCCGGCCGAGAGCTGCGGCATTAACTCGTTCGACCGCTGCATCCACGCGATGGTGAACATCGCGCCGATGAGCGAAATCGCGTCACTCAGTTGGTTGAAGATTTTCGAGATGTGCGCCGAGTAGTAGCGCGCGATGTGCCGCACCGTCTCGGCGAGCGTCCCCTTGGTGAACGAGTCCAAATTACTGAACAAGTCGATCACCACGTACAGGCTCAGCAGGCTCACGAGCACGATGAGGTAGCTGCGGACGTAGTTGACGAATAACATGCGGTCGAGCGTGGTCACGGCGTGCGACTCCGGGGCTGGTAGTCGTCGATGTAGGTTTTAATATATATATTGCCGTTGGTGGCCGCGTAGGTGCCGAACCCGTTGGCACGCAGCTCGCGCACCACCTCGTCCTTGGGCCGGTGCTCGACTTCCATGCGGTATACGGCCGTGAGCAGGCCGGTGCGGTGCAGCCCGGCCTTGCAGTGGATGAGCATCGGGTAGTTCGACGGGTCGTCCAACACCTTGTGGAACTCGCCGACGAGCTTGGGCGCGCCCCCCGTAGCCGGGTCGGCGTCGAGCACGCCGCCGTCGAGGGCGATGTACTTCACCCCTAGTCTCCGCAAGACTTCGCTCTCGGCCTCGCGCGTCCTGCCCAGGTAACTCGCCGGCACGAAGGGGTCGCGGTCCTCTTCCTGGAGGTTCACCACCGCGCGGATGCCGAAGCGCGCCACCGCGTCGGCGAACCCGTCGGCCGTGAGCTGCCCCGAGCGGTAGACGCGCCCGGCGGTCACTTCGCGCAGGCGGCGCGAGTGGTTGAACCCCGCGCGGTAGTAGGCGTAGACCGACCCGCCCGCCGCGAGGGCGAGCAGCAGGACGCCGAGGGCGGGGCGGAGGCGGGTCATTTCGGGCACTGATAGCGTCGGGGGGAGCGGAGGTCAAGTAGTAGTCAGTGGACAGTGGTCGGTGGTCAGTTGAAGAGAGTGCGGCAGAGGCAGTCCGGTCTTCCGTTCAACTGACCACCGACCACCGACCACTGGCCACTACTTCAGCTCCGCTTCCACCGCCTGCAACACCTCGCCGGTGGCGTCGTCCACCGCGAACGCCACGAGGCGCAGCTTAGTCAGTTCCAGGGGCCGCTCGGCGCGGGGGAACTCGCCGCCGTCGGGTGACTTGGCGAACTTCGCCAGGTAGTCGGCGAGGCTCATGCGCAGGGTGGCTATGTCGATGGCGACGGTCTGCTCGGCGGTCGCCCCGAGGACGGGAAAGCCCTTCGGCCCGCCGGGCTGGCTGCGGACGACGCGGGCGTGGAACTTCACGCCGTTGCCGCCGGGGTAGCGCACCACCGATTCGGCGAGCGCGAAGCGGAGCGTGAGCTTCGCCTTGGCGTCGGGCCGCTTGAGCCTGGCGGTGGCGCTGAACCCCGCCGGGGTGGGCGTGCTACTGAGAGTGAGTTCCACCGGCGCCGGCCGCTCCAGCACCGGGTCGATGAGCTTGCGGTACGCGGCGTGCTTGCTCGCGGCTTCGGAGGCCGGCCCGCCGCCGTCGGGGCCGGGCTTGCCGTTGAGGAACAGCGTCGGCGCGCCCGAGACTTGCTTGCCGTACTCCTCCAGCCGGCTCACGCCGTCGGGGCTAGTCAGCGGGTCCGGCGCGGGGACGTGGATGTGATAGTTCAGCACGATGACTTCCGTGGGCGCGTAGGCTTGCAGCAGGCCGTCGGTGGCGAGATCGACGCCGACGCAGGGGGGGCACTCGGCGCCGGTGAAGACTTCCACCAGCGCCACGCGCGTGCCGCCGGGCTTGCGGCCTGGGTACTTCGTGACCGCGTACCCCGGCCCGGCCCTCTCGTGCTCGGCGAACTCGGCTTCCTTCAGCGTACTCAGCCGCCCGGTGAGTTTGGCCGCGTCGTCGGGCTTCTTCGCGGCGACGAGCAGGCGCTGCAAGAGTTCGACCGTGGCGAGTTGCTCCCCGGCCGGCGCGAGCTTCGCGTCGAGCGCGGCGTCGGCCTTCTGGGCTTGGGCGAGTGCCGCCGCAACGTAAGGCGCTTGGTCGGCCAGCACGGCGGCGGTGCGGAACGCGATCGACCCCTCCCAGCGCTTGCCGTACCCGGCCGCCGCCGCGTTGAGCTTCTCGCACAGCGCCAGGACCGCGCCCTCGGGGGTCTTCTGCAACTCGGCCTGGGAGAGCACCAAAAGCCCCGCGTTGAAGAAGTCCGGCCCCGGCGGCAGTTGCGCCAGGTTCTCGCGCGCCAGCTCGATCGGATCATCGACTTTGGTGAGCTGCGACGGGTACAACTCGGTCAGTTGCAGTTGCCCGCCGAACACGCTGAAGCAGCCGGGGACGCGCGACTTGTCGGCGGAGAGTTTGCCGTCGAAGTCGATGAACGCCCGGCCGTCGATCTCGACGGCGAAGCGCAC
>CAXTPM010000115.1:0-9064 GCA_964245865.1 uncultured Fimbriiglobus sp.
GTTGATCGACACGGACACCGAGAACGGCTCGTTCTTGCTCGCCTCCCACGGCTGCTTGTCGGGGGTGTAGGTGGTCACCACCGTGACATCGTTCCAGGTCAGGTTCTTCAGCCCGGCCCCCACCAGCGACTGGAACACCACCGCGCGGACGTTCGGCAGGTTCGTGGGGTTGGAGGCCGGCGCGATCTCCTTGGTGATCTGCGTGGCCGTGCCACTCTGGTTGACCGTGCGGCCCTGCGCGGCCAGGCGGGCGCCCTCCCGCGCGGCGTTGGCCACCACCTGCTGCACCTGGATCGCCCGGCCCATCTCCCAGATGCCGATCATCAGCGGCATCAGAATCGCGCCCAGGACGACGGCCAGCTCGACGGCCGCGACGCCCCGGCGCCCCTGGATCGCGGGGGGGCGGCGGCGGGCGGGGGCAGAAGTCGGACGCATCGGCGGCTCTCGCGTGGCTCGTGGGGACTCGGGGGCTTGCACGACGCTAGAACACGTTCCGGGGCCGTGCCGGGCGGGCCGGCGCGGTTTTGGGGATTCGCCCGGATTTTCCGACGCCGCCCCCCCTGCGCCCGTTCCGCGCACTAGACTGCCGCCAGACCCGCCCCCCGCCCACGGGGCCGCCCGATGACCGAAGTCGCCGACCTCGCGCAGACCCTGACCGCGCTGCGCCGCTCCCGGCTGGTGCCCGACGCCGAGCTGCGCGCGACGCTCGCGCGCTGCCCCGGCCCCGCGCCGGCGGTGCGCCCCGCCGAACTGCTCGCGCGCCTGGTCGCGGCCGGGCACCTCACGCCGTTCCAGGCCGACCATCTTGCGCGCGGCCGCTGGCGGGGCTTCCGCCTCGGGCCGTACCTTCTGCGCGACCTTCTGGGCAAGGGCGGCATGGGGCAGGTCTACCTCGCCCGGCACGAGGACACCGGCCGCGAGGTGGCGCTGAAGGTGCTGGGCGCGAAGTTCTGCGGCGACGCGGCCTCGGAGGCGCGCTTCCGGCGCGAGGCCGAGGCCGCGGCGGGGCTGGCGCACCCCAACATCGTGCGCGTGTTCGAGGCCCGCATCGACGCCGACCCGCCGCACATCGTCATGGAGTTCGTCGAGGGGGCGAGCCTCCAGGCGACCGTCTCCCGGCGCGGCCCGCTGCCCCCCGCCGCTGCGGCGTACCTCGGCGCGCAGGTGGCGCTGGCCCTCGGCCACGCCCACGCCGCCGGGGTCGTCCACCGCGACATCAAGCCGGCCAACGTGCTCGTGGACCTCGCGGCGTCGGCGAAGGTGCTCGATTTCGGGGTGGTGAAGCTCGAGTCGGCGGCGGACGACCTGACCCTCGCGGGCCCAGGCGGGGCGATCCTCGGCACCGCGGACTACTTGGCGCCCGAGCAGGCGCTGGACAGCTCCGGCGTGGACGGCCGCGCGGACCTCTACGCCTTGGGCGGCACGCTCTACTTCCTCCTCAGCGGCCGCTCGCCGTACCCCGACGGGTCGCCGGCGGAGAAGGTGTTCGCCAAGCAGTCGCTCGACCCCGCGCCCCTGGGCCGGCTCTGCCCCGCCGCGCCGCCGGAATTGATCGCGCTCGTCCACCAACTTTTGGCGCGGCGGCGCTCCGACCGGCCGGGCACGGGGGCGGAGGTCGCGGCGCGGCTGGCCCCACTCGCCCGCCGCGAGGCCGTGCTGCCGTACCTGGGCCGCACCGTGAGCACCTCGGACTCCAGCCGCGTCGGGGCCGCCGACACCCTGCGCGCCTCGGCCGGGTCGTCGCCGCACGCGGCGCTGCCGGCCCCCGACCCATCAACCGACGCCGGGGAGCCGACGGTTCTGGTGGAACTCAAGCCCCGCCCGGCGCCCCTCGGCGGGCGCCCCCGGTACGCCGCCGCCGGCGCCCTGGCCGCGGCCATACTGGCCCTGGGCGCCTACGCCGCGTCGCGCCCCGGCCCGCCGCCCGGCCCGCCGCCCCCCCTGGCCCCGCGCCCGCCGGGGCGGTAGACTACACCGCACGCCACCCCCGAACCCGGCGCCCCGCCATGAACCCCCCCGCGAGCGCCGAGGACACCGCCCGCCGCGTCCGGGAGAGCGGCGTCGTCGCCCCGGCGGACCTCGACGCCACTCTCGCCGGGCTGTCCGGGGGCGCCGACCTGCTCGCCGCGCTGCGCGCCGCCGACCTGATTACCCCCTTCCAGGCCGAGCGCCTCGCGGCCGGCAAGTACAAGGGGTTCCTGCTCGGCCGCTACGTGATCCTGGACAAAATCGGCGCCGGAGGCATGGGGCAGGTCTACCTCGCCGAGCACGCCGAGATGCGCCGGCTCGCCGCGCTCAAGGTGCTCCCCGCGCACCTGTTTGACCACCCCGCCGGGCGCGAGCGCTTCTTGCGCGAGGCCCGCACCACGGCGCAGTTGCGCCACCCCAACATCGTGAAGGTCTACGACCTCGACCGCGAGGGGAAGCTGTGGTTCCTGGCGATGGAGTACGTCCGCGGGCGCGACCTGGCGGCGGTGGTCCGCGCCGGTGGCCCCCTGAGTGTCGCTACCGCCTGCGCCTACGCGCTGCAGGTGGCCCGCGGCCTCGACCACGCGCACGGGCTGGGACTGGTCCACCGCGACATCAAGCCGTCGAACCTGCTGCTCGACGCCGCCGGGGTGGTGCGCGTCCTCGACCTCGGGCTGGTGCGCGACGAGGCCGACACCGACAGCCGCCTGACCGCGCAGTACGGCGGCGCGTCGCTGTTGGGCACCGCGGACTACCTGGCCCCCGAGCAGGCGCTCGACGCCTCGAGTGTCGATGGCCGGGCCGACCTGTACTCGCTGGGCGCTACGCTCTACTACCTGCTGAGCGGCCGGCCGGTGTTCGAGGGCGGACGGGCGGCGCAGAAACTCGTCTGGCACCAGTCGCGCGACCCCGAGCCGCTGGACTCGCTGGCGCCGAACGTGCCGGCCGAGTTAGCGCGCGTCGTGGCCAAGGCGCTCTCGAAGCGCCGCGAGGACCGCCACCAGACGCCCGCGGAGTTCGCCGAGGCACTCTATGCGTTCGCCGGCGCCCCGGAGCCGTTGCCCGCCGACCTCGCCCCGGCGGTGCCACGCCGGCGCTGGATGGACGCCGAGCGCGCCGCCGACACCCCAGCACGCCTCGGCCGCAGCGAGACCCGGCCGGTGCTGAGCGTGCCGGACCTGCCGACCGAGGAATCGACCGGGCTGAGCGAGCCGCTGCGCGGCGACCCCGAGGCGAGCGCAGCCGCGCCGCGCCGGCTGGAGCGGCTGGTGCTCATCATTGCACTGTCGCAGGTGGTGCTCGCGGCACTTGTGGCGTGGGTGGCGCTGCGGCGGTAGCCCTCAACCCCCTCCCCCTCAGGAGGGGGAGGGGGTAAGATGGCCAGCCCCGCTTCGGCCTGAGGTCGCCCGCCCATGCCCACCCCCGACGCCCCCGGCCTCAGTGTACCGCAGTTCCGCGCCCGCAAGGGGGGCGCGAAGCTCGCCGTCGTCACCGCCTACGACTTCACGAGCGCCGTGCTGGCCAGCCGCGCCGGGGTCGATGCGATTCTGGTCGGCGACTCGCTCGGCATGGTCATCCAGGGCGAATCGACGCCGCTGCCGGTCACGCTCGCGCACATCGAGTACCACACCCGGTGCGTGGGGGAGGGGGCCGGCAACACGCTGGTGGTGGCCGACTTGCCGTTCCTCAGCTACCAGGTTTCGCCCAGCCAGGCGGTGCGCAGCGCGGGGCGCCTCCTGAAGCGCACCACGGCCAAAGCGGTCAAGCTCGAAGGCGGCGCCGAGGTGGCCGGCCAGGTGGCGGCGTGCGTGCTGGCCGGCATCCCGGTGATGGGCCACGTCGGCCTCACTCCGCAGGCCGTCCACCGGATGGGCGGGTTCAAGGTCCAGCGCGACGCCGAGAAATTGCTAGCCGACGCCAAGGCGCTCGAAAGTGCCGGGGCGTTCGCGGTGGTGCTCGAAGGGGTGCCGAGCGCGGCGGCGGCGGCGGTGACGGCGGCCCTGAGCATCCCCACGATCGGCATCGGCGCGGGGCCGGCGTGCGACGGGCAGGTGCTGGTGTGGCACGATTTGCTGGGGCTTTACGACGGACTTCGCCCCAAGTTCGTCAAGCGCTACGCCGAACTGGGGGCGGGCGCGGTGGCGGCGCTGGTCGCATTTCGGGACGAGGTGCGATCCGGGCAGTTCCCGGCGGCGGAGCACGAGTTCCGGTGAGGTTGCTCCGCCCCGTACAATGCCCCACCTCCCCCGCGCGAGCCGCCCTATGTCCGCCCTCCTCGACCCGCCGGCCCACGCCGAGGCCCACGCCGGCTTCTCCCAGGCCCACGCCCTGCCGCGCGTCGCCGCGAGCCGCGTGCCCGAACTCCTCGCGGAGATGCGCCGCATCGTCGGCCCCGAGGGGGTGCTGACCGAGCGCGCCGACCTCGCGGTGTACGAGTGCGACGGCTTCACCGTCGAGAAGAACCGCCCGGACTGCGTGGTGTTCCCGACTTCCACCGGGCAAGTCGCCGAGGTGGTGAAAGTCTGCGCCCGCCTGGACATCCCGTTCATGGCCAGGGGCGCGGGCACCAGCCTCGCCGGCGGCTGCGTGCCGGTCGGCGGCGGCGTGATGATCGGCACGTCGCGCCTCAAGCGCATCCTGGAAGTCAACGTGCGCGACCGCTACGCCGTGGTCGAGGCCGGCGTGGTCAACGTCTGGCTGAGTGCGCAACTGAAGCCGTTCGGCTACCACTACGCCCCGGACCCCAGCTCGCAGGGCGCCTGCACGCTGGGCGGCAACGTCGCCACCAACTCCGGCGGGCCGCACACCCTGAAGTACGGCGTGACGGTCAACCACATCCTCGGCGTCGAGCTAGTCCTGCCCGACGGCACGGTCGTCGTCACCGGCGGGCCGGCCGAACCCCTCGCGGGGTTCGACCTCACCGGCGCGATCGTCGGTTCGGAGGGCACCTTCGGCATCGTCACCAAGGTCTGGGTGCGCCTGACGCGCAACCCCGAGGCGCACCGCACCCTGCTCGGCGTGTTCGCCACCATCGACGACGCGACCAACACCATCTCCGACCTCATCGGCGCGGGGATCGTGCCGGCCGCGCTAGAGTTACTCGACACCCCGTTCATCGTCGCGGTTGAGGCGGCGTTCAAGCTCGGCTTCCCGACCGACGCGGCGGCGGTGCTCATCATGGAAGTGGACGGCCTGGAAGCCGGGATCGACGCCGAGGCGAGCCGCGTCGAGGAGGTCGCAAGGCGCAACGGCGCCGTCGAGGTCCGCAAGGCCCGCACCGAGGCCGAGCGCTTACTTTTGTGGAAGGCCCGCAAGCAGGCGTTCGGCACCATCGGCCGCATGGGCTACCCGAGCTACTGCACCCAAGACGGCGTCGTGCCACGCACCCAACTCCCCGCAATCATGCGCCACATTCAACAGGTGAGCCGCGAGCACGGTATCCCCATTGCGAACGTGTTTCACGCCGGGGACGGCAACATTCACCCCGTGCTGTTGTTCGACGAGCGCGACCCGGCGCAGGTGCAAACCGTGCTGAAGGCGAGTGCGGCGATCCTCGACGAGTGCGTGCGCCTCGGCGGCAGCGTGACCGGCGAACACGGCATCGGCGTCGAGAAACTCGACTTCATGGCCAAGCTGTTCACGCCCGACGACTTGGCGGTGTTCGTGAGACTCCGCGGTGCGTTCAACCCTGAGAACCGCTGTAGTCCCAACAAGATCCTGCCGGTGAGCGGCGGCTGCGCCGAGCCGAGTGCCGTCGCGGTGCTCAAGCCCGGCCGGCGGGCGAGCCTGTAGTGACCCGCTGCGCTCTGATTCCTGTCCCCTCCCCCTCGGAGGGGGGAGGGGACAGGAGGAGAGGGGCCGCGACGGCCCATGACCCACTCCCCAACCCCCCACTTCCGCCCCGCCGAGGCCGGCGAGTGGCGCGCCGCCGCGAAACTGCTGGCCGCGCACCTCCCCGCCGGGTTCGCCGAGGCGCGGGCGGATTCCATCGTGCGCTCCTTGGTCGGCGGCGAATTAGCGCCCGGCGAACTGTGGGTGGGCCTCGACCGCGCCGGCCGGCTCAGCGGCGCGATGGTGGCCGCGCTCGCCAGCCCCGAACTCGCCACGGTCTGGCCCCCCGCCGGGCCGGACGCCCTGCCGCTGGGGCGCGCGGTGCTGGCCGAGTTGGCGGCGCGGGGCGTGCGCGCCGCGCAATACCTCGCGCCGCCGCTCGGCGAGGACCGCTGGGCCGACCCCGCCGCGCCGGCGCGCCTGGCCGAACTGGGGCTGCCGCGCGTCACCGAACTCGTCACGCTCGACCGGCCGGCCCTCCCGGCAACGCCGCCGACTCGGCTCACACGCGTGCCCTTCGCCGAAGCCGGGCGCGACCTAGTGGGGCGGATGCTGGTGGCGAGCTACGTCGGGTCGGCCGACTGCCCCGAACTCAACGAGCTGCGGGCGCCCGACGACGCACTCGGCGGCTACGACTTCGCGTTCGGCGGCGGCGGGTTCGTCGCGCTCGACGGGGCGAACCCCGTCGGCCTCGGGGTGGTCGCGCCGGACGTGGGCGCGACGTGCCTGGTGTACCTCGGGCTAGTCCCCGAGGCGCGCGGGCGCGGACTGGGGCGCGAGTTACTGCGGCACTTACTGATGCGGTGCGAGGGGCCAGCACGCGTGCAGGCCGACGCGCGCAACGGCCCGGCGCTGCGGATGTACGAGACGGAGGGCTTCGTGCGGACGAGCGCGCGGCCGGTGTACCTAGGGGCGGTATTCTGAGCAGGGGCGAAAGCCCGCCGTCCGCGACGGCGCGGAGTCGCTTGCCCACAGAAGTTTCCGCGCCGTCGCGGACGGCGGGCTTTCGCCCCCCGCGCCATAAACTAGACGCCCTCCCACCCTCGCCCGGAGTCCCCGCCCCGTGAACCGCCTCTTCCTCGCCGCCGCACTCCTTGCGAGTGCCGCCGCCGCCCAGGCCCAAGACGGCGCCGCACCGCCGCGCCTCGCCCCCGGCAACTACTACCTCTACGCGCGGATTAGTGCCGCGAGTATGCAGCGCTTAGCCGTCGTGAAAGTCGCCGAGCTGAAGCCGGGCGAGGCGCCCTTAAGCGTGCTCGACGGTGGCCCCGGCGCGGGCGGTCTGAAGCTCGCCGACATCAAGCTCGACGCCGGGAAGCTGACGATGACCGTGGCCGCGCCCGGCGCCGGCGAACTCGACTTCGCTGGCGCGGTCTCGCCCGACGGCAAGGCGGCGTTCGGTAGCCTCGCGCGGGACGGCAACGTCTTCCGCGCCGGCCTCGAAGCGACCGCCAAGGACAAGCTCGCCAAGGAGGATGTCGTGGCACCGCCCAAGGCGCCCGAGGCGTTCCTCAAGAAGCGCAACGAGATCACCGCCGCCGCGGCGGACCTCGGGCGCAAGCTCCAGGCCGCGTCGGGCGGCGAGCGCGCCAAGCTCCAGGCGGAGTTCGCCCAGGCCCGCAAGGAGGCCGAGGCCAAGTTCGGCCAACTCTACCGCGAGACGATCCCGGCGCTGGGGGGCGACCCCATCGCGGTCGAGTTCGCCGAGGCCGCGCTGTCGAAGGCCGACGCCTACGGCCTCGCCCCCGAGGACATCAAGACTCTCGTCGGGGTGATCGACGCCGACGCGAAGAAGTACGGCCCGCGCTTCGAGGCGCTCGCCGCCGGCCGGCTCGCCACGACCCTCGCCGGGCAGACCGGCACCGCCGCGCTCGCGGTGCCCTACGCCGAGCGGGCCGCGTCCGCCCCCGGCCTCGCGCCGCGCGCCAAGGCCCAGGCGCTCAAGGTGCTGGTCGTCGCGCTCGAGAAGTCCGGGAAGGCCGACGCGCTGCCCAAGGTGCGCGACGAACTCGAAGCCCTCGAAGTGGGCCTCGACGCAGAGTACGAGAAGGGTCTGCCCGAGATCAAGCCCGAGCCGTACAAGGGCCGCGCCGACGCCAAGGCCAACAAGGTCGCGGTGGTCGAGCTGTTCACCGGCGCCCAGTGCCCGCCGTGCGCCCCCGCCGATGTCGGCTTCGACGCGCTCTCGAAAGCCTACCCCGCCAAGGACGTGGTACTGTTGCAGTACCACCTGCCGATCCCCGGCCCCGACCCGCTGACCAACCCCGACGGCGAGGCGCGCTTCGAGTCCTACGGCAAGTTGTTCGAGGCCGAGTTCGGCGGCACGCCCACCGTGGCGATCAACGGCAAGCCCGGCCCGCAGGTCGGGGGCCGCTCGATGGCCGACGCCAAGCCGGCGTTCGATGCGCTCGCCGAAGCCCTCGGCGACGAGCTGGCCAAGTCGAGCGCCGTGACGATCACTGGTAGTGTGACTGGCACCGACACGATGCTAGCTGTCAAGGTGAAACTCGACGGCGTCAAAGACCTGAAAGAGACCGTCAAGCTGTACGTCGTGCTGGCTGAGGAGACGGTGCGCTACCCCGGCGGCAACGGCATCCGGCTGCACCACCACGTCGTGCGCGGCTTCGCCAACGGGGCCAGCGGCACCCTGGTTTCGACACTCGCCAACGGTGAGTTCGCGGCCACGGTGGACGTGGCCAAACTGAGGGCCGACCTCGCGGCGTACCTCGTGAAGTCCAACGCCGAGCGGCCGTTCCCCAGCCTCGACCGGCCACTGGGACTCGTGAAGTTGCACGCCGTCGTACTGGTGCAGGACGAGAAGACCGGCGAGATTCTGCAAGCCGCCGAGTTGGGCGGGGGGAAGTAGGCGCTCCCGTGCGTCTCTACTGCTACGTCGGCCCCAAGTCCATTGCCGAGCGTAGCCGCTCCGCCCCCGCCGGCACGCCGGTTCGCGGGCCTGCCGATATCCGCGCCTGGGTCGCCGCGCCTGGCCAGCAGTTGACCGACGGCGAAGTCATCGCCACGTTCGTCATCGACGCATCCGGCACCCTGTTGTTGGCCGACCGGCGCAGCGAACATGTAGCGTGCGCCGGCGGAATGATGGTGCGGTCGGCGGGGGAGATGACGTTCGCCGTCGGCCGCACAGTCGAAGTCGTCGCGGTCAGCAATCAATCAACGGGCTACTGCCCCGAACCGGCGTCGTGGCCGGCGGTGGCCGAGGCGCATTGCCCACTGAAAACCATCACCCACATGCTCAAATCTAACT
>CAXTPM010000115.1:9074-11260 GCA_964245865.1 uncultured Fimbriiglobus sp.
TGGTGAAGGGGGGCGTGTTCGAGTGCGTGGTGTGCGGCGCGGAGTTGGCGGCCGAAGCGGGGGGCGTCAGCCCTCCGAGCCTGTCAAACACTTGGCGTTTGACACAAGTGTTTGACAGGCTCGGAGGGCTGACGCCCCCCGCTCAGGTCGGCAATCACTCACCGATAGCTAGTCCCGCCGCCGGCCGCGGCCACCGCCGCCGGAACCTTCGCGCTCGCGCGGCTCGCGGCCGCCTCGGTCGCCGAAGTCGCGCTCCGGCCGGTCACCGCGATCGCCCCGGTCCCCGCGCGGCGGGCCGCCGTTCTGGCCGTTCTGCCCGCCCTCGTCGCCGCCTTCTTTGGGCGGCATCAGGGCTTTGCGCGACAGCTTGATGCGGTTCTGGTCGTCGATCGAAATCACCTTCACCGAAACGCGGTCGCCGATTTTCACCACGTCGTCGGGGCGGGCCACGTAGCCCGAGTCGAGTTCACTCACGTGGCACAGGCCGTCGCGGCCGGGGCTGATCTCGATGAACGCGCCGAAGTCTTTGATCGACGTGACCTTGCCCTCGTACACGTTGCCGACGATCACGTCCTGGCAAAGTGCTTCCACGCGACTCTTCGCGGCCTCGGCGCCGGCGGCATCCGAGTGGGCGATGCCGACGGTGCCGTCCTCGGCGATGTCGATCTTGGCGCCGGTTTCTTCCTGGATCGAGCGGATCATCTTGCCGCCCGGCCCGATCAAGAGACCAATCTTCGATGGGTCGATCTTCACTTGCAAGAGGCGCGGCGCGTTCTGGCTGATGACTTTGCGCGGGGCGCGCAGGGTCGTCAGCATCGAGCGCAGAATCTCGCGGCGTGCGGTGCGGGCCTGGTCGAGTGCCGCGCGGATGATGTCGTCGGTCACGCCGTCGAGTTTGATGTCGAGTTGGACCGCTGTGATGCCGGCCTGGGTGCCGGCGATCTTGAAGTCCATGTCGCCGTAGTGGTCCTCGTCGCCCTGGATGTCGGTGAGCAACACATAGTGGTCCCCCTTAGTGACGAGGCCGATCGAGATGCCCGCAACGGGGCGGAGGATCGGCACCCCGGCGTCCATGAGCGCGAGCGTACCGCCGCAGACCGACGCCATGCTGCTAGAGCCGTTCGACTCCAGAATCTCGGACACCAAGCGAATGGTGTACGGGAACTTCGACGGCGGCGGCACGACCGCTTTCAGACTGCGCTCCGCCAACATCCCGTGGCCGATCTCGCGCCGGCCGGGGCCGCGAATCGGCTTGCACTCGCCGACCGAGAACGGCGGGAAGTTGTAGTCGAGGTAGAACTTCTTGGCGTACTCGTTCTGGAGGCCATCGACCTTCTGCTCGTCCGAGCCGGTGCCGAGGGTGACGACCACGAGGGCTTGAGTTTCGCCGCGCTGGAACACCGCCGAGCCGTGGGTGCGGGGGAGCACATCGACTTCGCTCGAAAGCGCGCGAACCACGTCGAGGCCGCGGCCGTCGATGCGGGTGCCGGTGAGCGTGATCTCCTGGAAGATGCGCTCGCGCAGGGCCGAGAAGGCGTGCGAAATCTTCTCGGGCTTCACCGCCGAGTCGGGGCTGGCCTCGGCGTGCTTGGCGTAGTCGGCCTTCACCTGGTCTTTGAGTTCGTTGAGCGCCGCGTAGCGGGCCAGCTTGCCGTCGGTGAGGTAGCGCTTGCGGAACTCCTCGCCGTACTTCTTGTGCAACTCCTCGACCAAGGGGTCGGCCTCAGCAGCCGGCGGCAGCACCTTCGCGGGGTGGCCGATGTCGGTTCGCAACTTCTCGATCGAGTCGATGATGCCCAGGATGTGCTTGTGGGCGAAGTCGATGGCGTCGGCCACCACGTCCTCGGGCAGTTCGCGGGCGAAGCCTTCGATCATGCAGACCGCATCCCGCGTGGCGGCGACGATCAGGTCGAGGTCGCTCTCCTCCATCTGCGTGTGCGTCGGCATCAGAATCAGTTGTTCGCCGACGCGCCCGACGCGCACGGCGCCGATCGGCTTGGTGAACGGGATGCTCGAAATGTGCAGCGCCGCAGACGCCCCGATGAGGGCCAAAATGTCCGGGTCGTTTTCCTTGTCGGCGGAAACGACGATGGCCTGGACTTGGACTTCGTTGATGAAGCCTTGGGGGAACAGGGGGCGGATGGGGCGGTCCATCAGCCGGCTAGTGAGGGTTTCTTTGGTGGACG
>CAXTPM010000116.1:0-2681 GCA_964245865.1 uncultured Fimbriiglobus sp.
CCAGTTGCCGGGCCGCGCCGGCGAGCGCCCGCTCGGCCTGGTAGGGCGTCAACAGCCCGGCGTCCACGAGGAAGCGCGCGAGCGCCTCGGCGGGGTCGGCGTCGGGGGCGGCGAGGTACTCTTGCGCCTTCCGGAACTGCGCCAGCGCCCGCTCGGCCCGGTCGGGGTGGAGTAGGCGCGCCTCGGTCAACTCGGCGAAGAGCCAGTCGGGGGCGGCGGTCGCGGCGTGAGTGCGGGTGGGGGCCGGGGGGCGGGTCATGGCCGGGCGGTCGGCTCCCTGGTAGGGCCGCGGGGGCAGAAACTCGGCGGGGTCGGTGACCGGGCGCGTCGGGGTCGCGTCGTGGGGACGTGGCTAAGCTAGTACGCGCCCGCCACGATTACCAGCCCCAATCGCAATTGCGTCGGGAAAGCCGGAACGCGCCCCGGCGCCGGGCGCGGGTTTGCGAACTAGGCTTCGGCGAACCGCCCCCGTGGGGTCGGCATCTAATCTGCGGACACTTGGCCCAGTGCCTACAATGACTGACGACGGGGCCGAGTGCCCATGCCCCCCCAGCACCGCTGGGAATCTTTCTGCGGAGTGGCTTCCATGAATAATACGCCGAACCGGGCGTCGAACCCCGCCCCCAAGCCGCGCCGTAAAGAAGCCGCCCTGGACCTCGGCACCGCGCAAGCGATGCTGCCTTTGGTCCGCGGCGTGCTGGCCGACATCCAGACCTACTCGACCCTCCTGGCGAAACTGCTCCCGGAGCAGGACGGCCTGGAGCGCCACCGCCGCGAACTCACCTGGGCCGAGCGCAACCGCCGCTACGCGATCCAGGACGACATCCGCGCGGCCGAGAAGAACCTCGCCGCCGCCACCGCCGAACTCGAAGGCCTCGGCCTGACGCTGGTGGACGGCAGCAAGGGCGCGGTCGATTTCCCGGCCCGCATCAACGGCCGCAGCGCCGCCTACAGCTACTCCCTCGGGGAGAGCGCCCTGAACCACTGGCACTACGCCGGCGAAGACACCCGCCGCCCGATCCCGATGGACTGGCAGCCGAACGCCCCTGCGACAAAGTCTGCCTAGTTCCTGAGCAGTAACACCGCCCGTAACCCCGGCCAGTAGTCCTGGCCGGGGTTTTTTCGGTAATGGGAATCGGCGGCAACTTATGGCCGTTTGCCGGCCTGCTCTTGCTCCCGTCGCATTTGCTCGGTGGCCCGCCTCTGGGCCAACTCGGCTTCGAGTTGGCGCAGGCGTTCGCGATCGACCAGCCGCCGCTCCAACAAATCCTGGTCGCGCTTCCGCTGCTGGTCGAGCCACTTCGCCGCGTCCTCGGGTTTGTCGATGCGCGCCACCGGAATCCACGTCGGCTCCGCGCCGTCGGCGGAGCCGCGCAGCACCCACGTCTTGCCGGTCGCGGTCTCGACCATCACCGCGCTCGACCCCATGGCCGTCACGGCGTAGCGCCCCGGCGCGGGGGCAGCGTCGGCCTTTGGTGGGGCCGGTGGTTGGGCCGGCGCGGGGGTGTCGGCCAGCGACGCACCGGCCAGGTAGGCGAGGAACGCAATGCTCACGATCAGCAAAGTGCGCTTGGACATCGGCGGACCAATGGTGGACGGCCCGATTGGACCGCGCCGTAGGGGCGGCGTCAAGCGCCGAGTTCGGTGGAGCGCGGCCAACTCTACTCGGCTGGGCCGAGCGGATCGCGCCCGCGACGGCGCACCACGAGCGCAACCGCCCCGTGGACCGTGCCCACTGCCCACCCGGCCAACAGGAAAAACATGCCGACAATGTACGACGAGACCAGCGCGGCCGGAATCCCGCCCCGCGGTGGTCCCTCAGAGTACGCCGCGACGAGGGCGACCGGGCCGAGGGCGAACGCCGCCACCGACCACGCCAGCACGTACCGGCCGTGAACCCGCCGCGCCTTGGAGTCGCGGCCGATCCGCCGCGTGAGCGCGCGAGCCACGACGAACACGGCGGCGGTCATGGCAGCGTGGCAGGCGGCGAGCGTCAGGTACTCGGCCACGGGCGCTCCTCTTGTGGCAGGTCAGCGGCCGTCGGCGAGGCTGCTGCTGCTCACGGCGTGTACGGCACCAGCGGCGCGAACAACTCGTCGTCGCCGGCGAAGAACCGCAGGCCGCGTAGGACGACGCACTGCCCGTCTTTCGCCTCGAACTCGAACCGCCAGACGCGGCCCTTCGACTTCGGGATGGCGCCCGCGTCGTCGGTCGATTTCAGCGCGATTGCCCCGACCGGGCGTAACTTGTCGCCGGCCCCTTTCACCAGGACGCGCACCGCCGAAGCGGGGGCGTAGCGCTGGCCGTGCTGCGAATGCACCCCGATGCGCGTCAGTTCGACCTCGGTGGGGAAGGTCACGGTGACGACGGCCACGCCGCCGGGGAGCTTGTTGGAGTGCCACATGAGATCGGGGTCGAACGTCTGGCCCTCGCCCCGCTTGTTCGGCCCGATCTGCCCCTTGGAGAGGTTCGTCACCTTGCTGCCGAAGTCCTCGCCCGAGTTGGTGGCGAACTCCGGCCGGGCGTCGGGCTGCCCACTGATTGGCATCGGCCCGAGCGGCACCACCTTCTTGCCGAGCAGGTAGCCCGCCGGCACGTCTTTAACAGGGTCGAACGCCAGCTTCGGGAACACCCGCTGGTTCAGCGCCAGCGCCCGCAAGTCTTCGGGGATGAACTTGCCC
>CAXTPM010000116.1:2691-11230 GCA_964245865.1 uncultured Fimbriiglobus sp.
CCAGGGCGCGGCGCGTCCACAAGCGCCTGCGCTCTTGCCCGGCGTCGCGCTCGGGTCGAATCCGCGTGTGTGGTGCGCGGGGTTACTTGACATGATCGAGTCGTTCGACTTCGTGTCGTAGCCGTACACATCCACGCCAGGTAGCCCGAAGGCATGGCCGAGTGCTTTCTGGAGCGTCGATTGGAAGTTCGGCGCCTGGTCGAGCGCGAACGACGACAGTTGGACAACCCCGCCGCCGCTGTTGACGCCACCGTTCAGGGGCCGCCCGCCGCCGACGGGGAAGTCGTCGCGCGGGTTCATCACCACGGTCAGCAGCACATACGGGCAGGCGAAGCGGCTGACTTTCAGGTCGGCCAGCAGTTCGCCGACCACCTCGGGCGCCCCGTTCTCGGGCTGCTTGCGCAGGAACGCCAGGTCGCGCGCCGAACGCACCACGCGCGGCTTGCCGGGCGCCACGGCGAACGTGACTTTGTTGCGCAGCAACTCCTTGTAGCGCTTCTGCGACCAATCGAGGTGCTTGAGCAACTTGGCGACCTGCTCGTCGCTCGGCGCGGCCTCGCCCTGGGGGACGAAGAACACGGGGAGCACCTTGACCGCGCGGGGCGGCACCGGCGACTGCGCCGGCCCGGCGGCGGGGACGAGTAGGAGGGCGGCGAGGGCGATGAGGCGAGTGGGGGGCATGGGCAGACCCGAGGGGGAGGGGGGCGGGCCGCTCAGTGAAACCCGACCGTGAACTTGAACGGCCAGAACGGTGGCTGCGGCGGCGCGTGGCACCCGAAGTAGACCTCGAAGTAAGTGTAGTTGTACTCGTGCGGGTCGCGGTCGGCGGTGAAACTGTATCGCAGCGAGAAATCGCCCCCGGCTACCGTGCGCCCGGCGAACACTTCGACCGACGACATCTCGAACTCGCCGGTGTCGCGCATGAATGCGGTCAGTAGCCCGACGGCCTGGGCCGAGAGGGTATCGCGGTTCTCGATTACCCGGCGTGCCAGAGCATAACAAGCCTCGCCGCCGACGATGACATCGACGCCGGTCGTGACCTCGAAGCGGCGGACAACTTGGCTGTCGGTCGGCAGCTCATCCATGCGGCACTCCGGTCGCGCCTGCCACCCGTCACGACGAGTGCAAATCGTCCGTCGCCCCGAGCGGGGGCGTCAGCCTTCCAAGTACCGCAAACACTTAGAGCTTGCCGGAAGTGGGTACGAGGCTCGGAGGGCTGACGCCCCCCGCTCAGAAAGCCAAGGCAAACTCGGCCACTGCCTACTCCACCACCTCGATCACGTCCCCGGCCAGAGGCTCCACCACGTCGGCGAACGCCTCCAGGCGTTGGCTACGCGTCGGCTGGCGGAGCTTCAGGAGGCCGCGCGCCTCGATCTGGCGGATGCGCTCGCGGGTGATGCCGTACTGCTTGGCCACCTCGTCCAGCGTGCGTGCGGTGCCGTCGCGCAGGCCGAAGCGGAGTTCGATCACCTCGCGCTCGCGGGGGGCCAGCGACTTCAGGACTTCCACGATGCGCTCGCGCAACAGCCGCGCGTCGGCGAACTCGCCCGGAACAGGAGTGTTCTCGTCGGAGAGGAAGTCTTCGATCGCGCGCTCGCCGTCGCCGCCGATCGGCTCGTGCAGGCTCACCGGCTGCCGGCCCGCCGAGCGCAGGTTGCTGGTTTCTTCCTTGCGCACGCCCAACGCCTCGGCCAACTCGTCGCTGGTCGGCTCGCGGCCGCTGGCGCCCGAGAGTTCGCCGCGCTTCTTCTCCATCTTGGCCATTAGGCCGATCTGGTGGCACGGCACGCGCACGGTGCGGGCGTGGTCGGCCAGCGCTCGTTGCACCCCCTGCCGCACCCACCAGGTGGCGTAGGTGCCGAACTTGAAGCCCCGGCGGTGCTCGTACTTATCGACCGCGCGCATCAGGCCGCGGTTGCCCTCCTGGATCAGGTCGGCGAACGGCAGCCCGCGGTTACGGTAGTTCTTGGCGATGCTCACCACCAGGCGCAAGTTGGCCTCGGCCAACTCGCCGCGCACCTTCTGGTACGCCTTGCGGCGCTTCTTGAGCACCTTCACCAGCGCCGCGACTTCGTCGGCCGTCAGGTGAATCTTCTCCTGGGCGTCGCGCAACTCCTGGTCCCGCCGGGCGCGCTCGGCCGGGGTGCCACCGGCGCGGGCGCTCTTGGCGATGTCGCGCATCTCTTTGGCCATCTCGCAGAACTCGGCGCACCAGCGCTCCAAATGCTCGGTGCGCGGCGAGAGTTCGGCCATCACCGACTCCATCTTGTGCAGCCGGCGCACGCGGCGGCGGCGCCACGCCTGCACCTCGGCGGCGCCCCGCAGCGATAAGCCCTGGTTGAAGTCGGTCGCCTCCTCGCGCAACAGCTTCCGCAGCGTCGGCAGGTGGCCCGGCAGGCGCGCGAGAATCTCGACGCGGCTGAGCTTCGACTCCTCGGTCGAATAGACATCGATGAGGGGGTCCACTGCTGCCAGGCCGTCGCGCACCTTTTCGAGTGCGGTCGTGGCGCGGGCGACGATGTAGGCGCACACCAGGCTCGCCTTGCGGAAGCGGCGGCGGTTGCGTTCGAGGGCAACCGCAAGGGTCTTCTCCTCGTTCGACTTCAGCAGGCGAATCTGGCCCATCTGGCGCAGGTACAGCCCCAGGGCGTCGTCGGAACCGTTGGCGTAGTCGTCGGCCGGGGGCGCCTCTTCGGCCGGCAGGTCGTCGGCCGTGGGGCCGGTGACGCTGGCGAGCGGGTCCAGCGGCAGGTCGTCGTCGTCCAGGCTAGCCCGGCCCCGGTGGGGGGCGTGGTGGGTCGCGTCGGCGCGGTAGCGGTCGCCCCGGCTGTTGGTCTCGCTCTCGAAAGTCCGGCTCATCGTCGGTCGCCCTAATCCCGATCCCCCCGGCAAACTGCCGGCGTCGTCAAAAGCGTGAAAGGAATGCCCGCCCCGGCGACGCCCGCCGGGGAACCCAAGTGGAATGTCGGTCGCGGACTGGCCACCCGGCCCGAACGGCCCGGCGGCAACGCCTGCCAACTGCCAACTACCGTTGCTACTGCTTCGCTACTTCCCACCCGCAGGTGGCCGCGCGGGCGAGTCGGCTGTAAGGGCCGTTCGTGCCGACGCGGTCGGAGCGGGCGAATTTAGGCGGGGCGTGCCGAGTCGGCAACTGCCCTTGACAACAAGACCACCCGGCGCGGGCGAGGTTCGCCCGCCCATCAGTCTGGTGCCGAACCGGCGTCGTCACAGGGGTGGTTTGGCCTCCCCCGTTCCGCGTCGCCCGGCACTCCCCGCAGTGGTCCGATTATTATAGGCGTGCGCCCCCAATGAAAACCCGCAAGGGGAACTTCCCGCAAAATCTTCGCCGGACCAGACCATAGCCCCACTTCGGCGTCCTGGGCACCGGCAGGGGCGTAAAAGTCGGGAAAACTCCGCGTCCGGCGTCCGGCGGAACCGGCACACATACCCCCGAACCCCGGCGCGATCAAGGCGAGTTTTTTTCCGCCCGCGCTGCGATCGCCGCCGCCAAGTACCCCACCGCGTCCCCATTTTCCCGCGCCGCCTCGGCCAAGTAGTCGAACTTCCCGGCCCGGCGCGAGAGTTCCGCCAGACCAGGGCAGCCGCGGTACGCCTCGGGCACGTCGGCCAAGTGGAGTTGTGCTAGTTCGAGTGCCGCGCCCGCACGGCCGGCCACAAGGTTCAGATTCACCAGCGCCTCGGCGACGAAGCGCGCGTCGTCATTCGACTCGGCCAGCGCCCGCTCCAGTTTGGCCCCGAAGTGCGCCAGCCCGCCCTCGACATCCCGGCCGGTGGTGACGTGCAGGAACTCGCGGAAGTCGGCGTACCCCGCCTCGAACGGCGGCTCGTGCCGGCCGCGAAGGGTGGGGGCCAGTTGCCCGCCGTAGTCGCAAAGCTCCAGGGCCAGATCCGCCGCGCCGCCCGCCGGGAGTTGCAGCGCCAGTTGCACCACGCTCGACAGGTGCGAGACATCGACGTGGTAATTCTCGCCGCCCACGAGTTCGGGATATCGGCGCACCACCTCGTCCGGCGGCAGCCCCGGCGGCAGACTCAAGCCCCGCGCCTCGGCGTCGGCCGCTAGCCGATCGCGCAACTGGTCGTGCAGGGCACCCACGAGTTTCGAGACGCAGTAGTCTCGCAAATCGACGTTCGGACGCAGGTCCGCCGACTGCACCATCGTCACCGCCGAGCAGACCCCACTCCGGGAGAGCACCCAGTCGAAGCCGCGCTCGGGCAAGAGTTGCTGCTGCCAGGCGAGTTCGACCAGCGGGTAGATGTCGGCGTCCTCGGGCGGGTTGAAGCCGGCTAAAGCCGACTTCAAGGGTTCGACCTCGCCGATCATGCGGAAGTACGGCCACGCCTCGGGCAGCTTGCCGTCGGCGAGGAAGCCACTGCCCGCCTCGCGCGCTGCCTCGCGCACGGCGTCCTCGTACTCAGTGTGCTTGTCGGCGGCGATGTCGGAAATCGGACCCGTGGGGAAGGGCGGGGCGCCGAGGGCGAGGCGCTTCTGCAAGAGGCGGGCATAGAAGAGCGCGGCGAAGTCGCGGGACTCGCGCAGCGACTGGGCCAGGGAGGTGGCCGCGGCGGTGGGGTCGCTGGGGTCGAGGCGGTCGAGGTCGAACACGGGCGTTGTCTCCGAGCGGAAGCGACCTCACCCCCCGGCCCCCTCTCCCAAAAGGAGAGGGGGGGAAGCCTACTGGGTTGGCATTCTACGGGCGCGAACTCGCCATTGTGTGACGCCGTAACCCGCGCTCACCCCCTCTCCTCCTGGGAGAGGGGGCCGGGGGGTGAGGTTGCTTCGCCTCCGTGTCTCGGCTATACCCCGGCGGATTCTCCAGTGAAAGTCCCGAGGTCGCCCCATGTCCCGCCGCCGCGTCGCCTGCGCCCTCGCCGTGGTGTGCCTCGCGGCAGTCTGGGCCGCCGCCCAATCGGGGGGCCGGACCACCATCCACCGCAACGGATTCAGCGCGAAGGGCGTGTTCTTCCAGAAGGGCGACTCGAACGTCGCGTTCGTGGAAAAAGACCACAAGATCACCGCCGAGCACCACAAGTCCGCGGCGACGAGCGAGTCGATCAAGATCGAGGCCAACCCGCCGCCGGGGGCGACCGAACCGGAGTACGTGAACTATTACTACGCCTGCCCGCCGGCCCTCTTGGCCGAGCGCATGACCGCGCGCGTGCAGGTGAAAGCCTACCGCGCCGGCCCCCAGATCAAGGCGCGGGTAGTCTTGCCGCAGGAGCGCGACCCTAAGAACCCCGACGCGCCCCTCACCGTGACCATCACCGGCGAGCGCTACGAAAAAGTGCGGCAGTGGCAGCCGTTGGGGTTCGACGAAGACGCCCTGAGCGTGTTCAAGCGCCAACTGCCGGTGCTGCGCGCGAAGCTCGGCCGCGAGGTGAACGCGGCGGGCGCGTACATCGACCGCATCATCGTGAACGTCTACGCCGGGCCGGGGATCACCGAAGTCTGGCTAGACGACCTGGAAGTCGGCCCCGTGCGCGACGAGGACGAGGCCGCGCCGGGTGGGGGCGCGCCGGACCAGCCGGCGGCGAAGCTCCGGGCCGACGCGGCCGCGAAACCCAAGGCGAAGTCGGTCGAGTTCGCCGAGGGGCAAATCCTCGTGGACGGCGACCCGTTCTTCTTCCTCGGCATTCGCCACACCGACACGCCCCTCAAGACCTTGCGCGACGCGGGGTTCAACACCGTGTTCTTCCCGAACGACGCCACGCCCGCCACCATCGAAGAAGCGATTCGCCACGGCTTCTGGACGGTGCCGACCCTGCCGCTGCCCAAGGGCGAGTGGGCGGGGAGCCTGCCCAAAAAGCCGAGCGCGAAGCAGATCGAGGACGACGCCACCCTGGTGGCCGGCTACGTGCGCAAGTTCAGGAGCGGCGACGCGGTCTTGATGTGGGACTTCGGCGGCGGGCGCACGGCCGAGGACTTGCCGCGCGTGGCCAGGGCCGCGGATGCGGTCAGGGCAGCCGACCCGCGCCGGCCGCGCTCGGTGGACCTCTGGGACGGCTTCGGCGCCTACTCGAACTACGTCGATGCGATCGGCGCCCACCGCTGGCCGCTATTCAGTAGCCTCGAAATGTCCGCCTACAAGGACTGGCTGCTGCAGCGCAAGGCGCTCTTGCCGCCGGGGAAGTTGATGTGGACGTGGGTGCAGACGCACATGCCCGAGTGGCTGGTCACGCAACTCCACGGCCGGCCCGACGTGGCCGCGTTCGCCGACCCCGTGGGGCCGCAGCCCGAGCAGATTCGCATCCTCACGTACCTGAGTTTGGCGGCCGGGTGCCGGGGGCTGGGCTTCTGGAGCGACCAGTTCTTGGCCAAGGACACGCACCACGGCAAAGATCGACTCTTGGAACTCGCGCTGTTGAACGCCGAGATCGACATGCTGCGCCCGGTGCTGAACGCCGCGAACGACCCGGCGATCTACGTGCCGACGAGTGACCCCAACGTGCTCGCGGCGATCGTGCGCGGGCCGAGCGAAATCCTCGTGCTGCCCGTCTGGATCGGCTTCGGCACCCAGCACACCCCGCCCCAAGGCGCGCTCGCCAACCTCGTGCTCACCGTACCGCTGGTGCCCGACGGGAGTATCCCCTGGCGCATCACCCCGGCGGGCATCGAGGAGATGAAGGGCTTCGCCCGCGGCCCCCAGGGGGCGGTGCTGACGATCCCCGACTTCGACCTCGCGGCTGCCATTGTGATTACCACCGACCTCGGCCCCACCGGCAAGGTGGTGCGCTGGCAGGACCACGTGCAGTTCCGCATGGGCAAGACGGCCTCGGAGTGGGCGCACCTCGAAGCGGTCGAAGTGTACGAGAAAGTCACCTGCACTCACCAGAAAATCGTCGCGGCCGGGGGGCCGGAACTCGACGACGCCGGCAAACTCTTCGAGGAGGCGCGCGAGCTGATTAACTGCGCGAAGGTCGGCTACGAGAACAAGCAGTGGGACTTAAGCTACCGCGAGAGCCGCCGGGCACTTCGGCCGCTGCGGGTGCTGATGCGCGCCGACTGGCTCAAGGCGGTAGGGAGCCTCGACGTGCCGACCGCCAGCCCCTTCGCCACGGGGTTCTACACCCTGCCGCAGCACTGGCAGTTCGCCCAGGAAGTGAAACAGACCCGCCCCGGCGGCAGCGCGCTCGCCAACGGCGGCTTCGAGCTAGTCCGCAAGGCGCCCGACACCGGCGCGGCGGTCGATAGCCTGCCCGGCTACAAGGTGCGCGAGACGATTCTGGACAAGGGCGTCAGCGGCCTCGCGGCGATCGTCAACGCCGACACGCCCGGCATCCCCGACCTGCCGCCCAAGGGGCCGGTGTTCAAGCTCGACCGCACCGCCCCGGCGCGGGTGGGGCCGCAGCCACTCACCTTCAAGCAGCCCGACTGCGGCCGGCACTGCCTGAAACTCTCGCTGGTGCAGGACTTCACCCCCGGTAAAGACGGCAAGCCGCCGGCGCCGATCGGGGCACTCGAACGCGCGATCGTCGCGGTCGATACCCCGCCGGCGGAACTGCCCCCCGGCAGCGTGGCCCGCATCAGCTTCTGGGCGAAGGTGCCCCAACTGCTGACCCCCACCGCCGACGGGCTGATCGTCTTCGACAGCGCCGGCGGCGAGCCTCTGGGCTACCGCACGCTCTTGCAGCCGACTTGGCGGCAAATCCACCTCTACCGCCGGGTGCCGGCGAGCGGCAAGATTAGCCTCACGTTCGCGCTCACCGGCATCGGACAGGCGTTCATCGACGAAGTGAAAATCGAGCCGATGGTGCCGGGGAGCGCCCCCGTAGTCGCCGGCGCGGCGGTGCTGGCCCCCACGCCGGACATCGCGCCGCCGAGTAAGCCGCTCCCCGCCCCGAAGAAGGAACTGCCCGCCCCCCCGAGCGTGCCGAGCCAGACGCTGCCGGCGCCGCGGGGGCGGTAGGAATCGTGGACCGTGAAAGACAGCAAACCCGTCGTCTTCAACGGTCCACGAACCACGGTCCACAGGCCGCGTCCTAAAATGCCCCCGCACCTGCGGCGAACACGCGGGCGGGGGACTCGCCATGATGACCAGTCGCACGGACCAGGCTCTCGCGCCGGGCACCAAACTCCGCGCGGGCCACTACCGCCTCACCGGCGTGCTGGGCGCCGGCGGATTCGGCATCGTCTACCGCGCGCAAGTCAGCGGTGGCAAGACGGTTGCGATTAAGGAACTCTTCCCAGAGGGCGCGCACCGCCGGGGCTTCCTCGGCTGGCGCAGCAAGCGCGTAGTGCTGAGCAGCAAGCACCAGGAACTCATCAAGCTGGCGCGCGACGAGTTCCGCACGGTGCGGCCGCTGAAGCACCCGCACATCGTCCGCGCGATCGAACTGTTCGGCGAGAACGGCACGCTGTACCTGGTGATGGAGTTCCTCGACGGGCCGACCCTCCATGATGAACTCGTCAAGCATCCCGACGGACTCCCCGAATCGCAGGCGCTGCCCATCGCGCAAGCCCTGGCGCGGGCGCTGGCGCACGCGCACACCAAGGGTGTGCTGCACCGCGACGTGAAGCCGG
>CAXTPM010000117.1:0-2621 GCA_964245865.1 uncultured Fimbriiglobus sp.
GACCACAAGTACGACCCGATCTCACAGAAAGAGTATTACGGGCTGTTCGCGCTGTTTCAGAACATCGACGAGTCGGGCCAGGTCAGCTACTTCACCGCCGGCACCCCCACCCCGGCCCTACCCCTGGCGAGTAGCGCCGACGCGGCCGACGAGGCGCGCCTGCGCCGACTGGTGCGGGAGGCCGAGGCTCGGCACCGCTGGGCGCTCGCGCTCGCCGGCCCCACGGGGGGCGTGCCGGCGAAGCCCCGCGTGCAGTCGTTCGACACCGACGCGGGGATGAAGTCGCTGAAAGGCATCGAATTGCCCCGGCTGGTGCCCGGCAACGGCTCGGGCCGCGCGGTCGAACTGACCGGCGACGACGGCTACAGCTTCAACGATTTCCCCGCTGCGGATCGCGCGACGCCGTTCACGCTCGCCCTGTGGCTCAAGCCCGCGAAGACCACGCCGCGTGGGGTGGTGCTGCACCAGTCGAAGGCGTCCGGCGACGCCGCGAGCCGGGGGTTCGAGCTGCTGCTGGAGTCCGGGCGCGTCACGTTCGCGCTCTCGCACTTCTGGCCCGGCAACGCGGTCTGCGTGCGCACCAAAGTCGCCGTCAACCCCGGCGAGTGGACCCACGTCGCGGCCACGAGCGACGGCAGCGGCGCGGCGGCGGGGCTGACGATTCTCGTGAACGGTGCCCCCGCCGAGGTCGAAGTGGTGCGCGATTGTCTCACGCGCGACATCCGCTACGGCGGCGCCGAGCCGCCACTCACACTGGGGCAGCGCTTCCGCGACGCGGGGTTCCAGGGGCTCGCCGACGAGGTGTACGCCGGGCCGGCCCTCACGCGCGCCGAGGTGGCGCTGCTCGCCGGCCGGGAACTGCCGCCCGATTCGCCGCTCGTGGCCGAGCACCGCCGGCGGCGCGCCGAATCCGTGGCGTCGGCGGCGCGGCAGGTGAAGGCGGTGAGGCAGGCGCTCGCGGCGAAGCTCGAAGGCGTCCCCGAGATCATGGTGATGGACGAACTCCCCGCCCCGAAGCCCGCGCGCGTCCTCGTGCGCGGCGCCTACGACGCCCCCGGCGACCCCGTGGCGCCCGGCACCCCCGCCGCGCTGCCGCCGTGGCCGGCCGGCGAGCCGCGCAACCGCCTCGGGCTGGCGCGCTGGCTGTTCGACCCCGCGCACCCCCTCGCCAGTCGCGTGCAGGTCAACCGCCTGTGGGCGCAACTGTTCGGGCGCGGCCTGGTCGAGTCGGTCGATAACTTCGGCCTCACCGGCGCCGCGCCGACGCACCCGGAGTTACTCGACTGGCTCGCGCGGCACTACGTCGAGTCGGGGTACGACACCAAGGCGCTGCTGAGGGAACTGGTGCTGAGCGCGACCTACCGCCAATCCAGCCGCGCTTCGGACAAGTCGGCGGCGCGCGACCCCGCCAACGAGTGGCTGGCGCACGTGCCCATCCGCCGGCTGAGTGCGGAGATGCTGCGCGACCAAGCCCTGATGCTCTCCGGCCTGCTGCGCGAGAAGTTGGGCGGACCCAGCGTCCACCCGTATCAGCCGGTCGGGGTGTGGGACGACGCGATGGAAAAGCCGGCGTACCCCGCCCCGACGCCCGAGGCGGTCTACCGGCGCGGCGTGTACACCGTGGCCAAGCGCACCGCGCCGCACCCCCAGCAAAGTGTGTTCGACGCCCCCGACCGCAGCGCGTGCAGCGCGAGGCGCGCCGCTACCGCCACGCCCTTGCAGGCGCTGGCACTACTCAACGACCCGCAGCACGTCGAGGCGGCGCTACACCTCGGCGCGCGGGCGCACGCCGCCGGCCACGATGCCGGCGAGCGACTAGCCTGGCTCGCGCGAACGGCCACGGGGCGAGTGGCCACTGGGCGCGAGACGGAGATTCTGGCCAAGCTGTACGCCGGGCAACTGGCGCACTTCGAGGCCCGCCCCGAGGAGGCCAAGAAGCTGCTCGCCACCGGGATCACGCGCCTGCCGCCGTCGGGCGCGAGTGACGCCGAGCGCTGCGCGATGGGCGTGGCGGCGCTGGCGGTGCTGAATCATTCGGAAGTGACCACGCGGCGCTAGCCCCCAGAGGGATCACCATGCCCCCGACCCACACCGTCCTCCCCGCCGCGAACCGCCGCGTCTTCCTGCGGCAGTCGGGCCTCGGCCTCGGCGGCGCCGCGCTCGCCGGGCTGCTGGCGCGCTCCGGGAGTGGCCAGACTGCGCCGGGGCTGCTGGCCGGGCCGCACCACCCGCCGCGCGCCAGGCGCATGATCTCGCTCGTGATGGCCGGGGGGCCGGCCTCACAGGACTTGTTCGACTACAAGCCGCTCTTAAACGAGCGCCACGGCAGCGAACTGCCCGACTCGGTGCGCGGGGGCCAGCGCCTCACGGGCATGAGTTCGCAGCAGTCGAGTCTGCCGCTCGCGGGGTCGGCGTTCCAGTTCGCCCGCCACGGCAAGTCGGGCGCGTGGGTGAGCGAGTTGCTGCCGCACACCGCCAAGGTCGCCACGCTCACCCGCGACCAGCTCCGCGGGTCGTCCGGCGGCGCGCCCACCGACTCCGCCACGCTCACCCGGCAGCGGCCGATGCCGAGATCGAGCGGCGCGTACAGCTCCGGATAGTCGAACTCCATCAGCACGTCG
>CAXTPM010000117.1:2631-11149 GCA_964245865.1 uncultured Fimbriiglobus sp.
AGCGAGTTGCTGCCGCACACCGCCAAGGTCGCGGACGAGTTGTGTTTCGTCAAGTCGTGTCATACCGAGGCGATCAACCACGACCCGACCATGACGCTCCTGAACACCGGCCACACCCTCGCCGGCCGGCCCGCGCTCGGCTCGTGGCTCAGCTACGGCTTGGGGAGCGAGGCCGACGACCTGCCGGCGTTCGTCGTACTCGTCTCGAAGGACCGCGTCGAGCAGGGCTTGTACGCCCGGCTGTGGGGGAGCGCGTTCCTGCCCGCCCGGCACCAGGGGGTGCAGTTCCGATCGGGGTCCGACGCGGTGCTGTATCTGAGCAACCCCGCCGGCGTCTCGGGCGACTCGCGCCGGCAGATGCTCGACCGCCTCGCCGAGTTGGAGCGCGCGGCGCCCGCGCCCGACCCGGCCCTCGCCGAGCGCATCAGCCAGTACGAACTCGCCTACCGCATGCAGTCCGGCGTGCCGGGCGTGCTCGACTTCTCCAATGAACCCGCCTCGACGTGGGAGCTTTACGGCGACGACGCGCGGAAGCCCGGCACGTTCGCGGCCAACTGTTTGCTGGCGCGGCGACTCGTCGAGAAGGGCGTGCGCTTCGTGCAACTCTACCACCCCGGCTGGGACCAGCACGCCAACCTCCCGGCGGGCATCAAACGGCAGTGCGCCGACACCGACCGCGCGAGTGCGGCGCTCGTGACCGACCTCAAGCGCCGGGGACTTTTGGGCGACACGCTGGTGGCGTGGGGCGGGGAGTTCGGCCGCACCTGCTACAGCCAGGGGGCGATCACGAAGGCCAACTACGGCCGCGACCACCACCCGCGGAGTTTCACCACCTGGCTCGCCGGCGGCGGGGTTAAGCCGGGGGTCAGCTACGGCGCGACCGACGAGTTTGGCTACAACGTCGCCGAGAACCCCGTCGCCGTCCACGACTTGCAGGCCACCATCTTGCACCTGCTCGGCATCGACCACACGCGGCTGACGCACCAGTTCCAGGGGCGCTACTACCGGCTCACCGATGTCCACGGCGAGGTCGTCAAGGGCATCGTCGCCGGCTAGAGTATCCCGACGATGCCCGCACCCCTGGTCCTCCTGAACGCCGTCGGCCTCACGCCGCGACTCCTGCCACTCGCCCCCCGCCTCTCGGCCCTCGCCGCGTCGGGCTGGGTGCGCGGCTTGCGCGAGGCGATTCCGGCCGTCACCTGCACCGCGCAGGCCAGCATCCTCACGGGGCAGCCGCCGGGCACCCACGGCGTCGTGGCCAACGGCTGGCTCTACCGCGACACGATGGAGGTGCGCTTCTGGCAGCAGTCGAACCGCCTCATCCAAGCCGAACCCGTGTACGAGACGCTGCGGCGCGAGTTCGCCGGGCGCGGCGAGCCGTTCAAGTGCGCGAAGCTGTTCTGGTGGTTCAACCAGGGCGCGGCGGTGGACATCAGTCTGACGCCGAAGCCGTGGTACGGCGCGGACGGCAACAAGGTCTTCGGCGTCGCCGGCACCCCGACCGACTTCGCCGCGCGGGCCGAACGGGAACTCGGGCCGTTCCCGTTTTCCACGTTCTGGGGGCCGATGGCCGGCCGCGCCTCGACCGAGTGGATTGCCCGTGCCACCGCGTGGACCCTGCGCACCGAGCGGCCCGACCTGACCTTGGCCTACCTGCCGCACCTCGACTACGACCCCCAGCGCTTCGGCCCCTCCGGGGTCGATCTGACGAAGTGCGTGCGCGAACTCGACGATGCGTGCGCGCCGATCCTGGACGAGGCCGCGAAACTCGGCGCGGCGGTGTGGCTGGTGAGTGAGTACGGCCACTGCGACGTGACCACACCCGTGTCCCTCAACCGCCACCTGCGGCGCGCGGGCCTGCTCGAAGTGCGCGGCGGGCCGTTCGGCGAGACGATTGACTTCTACGCCAGCCGGGCGTTCGCGGTGGTGGACCACCAGTTGGCCCATGTCTACCTGCAAAACCCGGCGCGCGACGAGGCGGCAGTGCGGGCGTGCCTCGAAGGCGTCCCCGGCGTGGCGACTCTTGCCGGCGGCGAGGCGCGGGCCGCGCTCGGTCTCGACCACCCGCGCTCCGGCGAGTTGGTGGCACTTTCGACGCCCGAGGCGTGGTTCGCCTACCCCTACTGGCTGGACGACGCGCTCGCGCCGGACTTCGCGCGCACAGTGGCCATTCACGCCAAGCCGGGGTACGACCCGGCCGAGTTGTTCTTCGACCCGGCGCTGCGGGCGCCGAAGCTCAAAGCCGCGCGGCGTCTCATCCAAAAGAAACTCGGCCTGCGGACGCTGTTCGACGTGATCCCCTTGGATGCGTCGGTGGTGCGCGGCAGCCACGGCCTGGCGGCGCCCGACCCGCTCGACCGGCCATTGCTCGTGGGGACCGGCCCGGCGCCGGGCGACGATTTGGCGATGACGGCGGTGCGGGACTTACTGCTGCGGGCGCTCGCGCCGTGAGGCGACGAACAGACCACCGCTAATCAGAATCACGCCCGAGAGCAAAAATAGCACGTCGTACACCAAGTGGTTCGGCCCCTCGACCACGTGGTGCACGTGCAGCAAGTGGTGGTCGATGACCCCCTCGACCAAGTTGAACAGCCCCCACCCCGCGAGCATCGACCCCACCAGCACCGGCGTGCGCAGCGGCACGCCCGGTAGGCGTACCGCACGCCACAGTAGCCCCACGCCGATTAGAGTCGTGGTCCACGTTAGCGCGTGGAACAGCCCGTCCCAGAGCATGTTGATTTGCGAATGCACCAATGCCGTCTCGGCATCGACGCCGACTTTGGGGTAGTACCCCGGCGCCGAGAGCATGTTGTGCAGTTGCAGGATTTGGTGGAACGCGATGCCGTCGAAGAAGCCGCCGAGGCCGATGCCAAGTGCCAGGCCGGCGGCGAACAGCGGGCGCTCGGAAGTCGTCATGGGCTAGGCGTCCGGGCGGGTGGGGCGGGGCGAGTCACGCAGTAGCCACGCCACCGCGGCGCCGGCGAGCGCGAACGGGGTCACGACCGCGGCAAGCGGCGTGCCCCAGTTCTGCGAGCGGAGTTTGGTGCGGACGCGCGCGGCCGGGGCGGAGTCGCAGAACGGGCAGGCGGGTGTAGATGCGGGCAGAGCGGCGAGGGCGAGCAGAGAAAGCGACCTCACCCCCCGGCCCCCTCTCCGAAGCAGAGAGGGGGAGAACCCTACTGGGCGAGTTGATTCCGGGCACGCCACTGATTGAGACCTCGAAGCGGAGTCACCCCCTCTCCTTTTGGGAGAGGGGGCCGGGGGGTGAGGTCGCTTGCCGCCTACTTCCCATCGCCGACGTACTCGAAGAACCCCAGCATCATCTCCTCGTAGGTCTGCTGCCCCCACTTCACCGTCTTGGTGGGGTCGGGGTTGGCGGGGTTGCCGGTCGAGTTGTCGTACCACGCGGTGCAGACGATTTTCGATCCCTTGGGCAGCTTGCGGGGTGCTTTGAGTTCGTAGGCGGTCTGCCAGTTGAAGTCGTAGTGCGGCACGTTCAGCAGGGTCTCGCGCTCCCCTGTGGGCAGGACCAACTCGTAGCGGAACGCCTTGCCGCGCAGGTGCATGTGCGGCGTCATGGCGTAGAGGGTGACATCCTCGTCGAACACGAACGGCTTGGCGGTCGCGGTGTAGTTCGCCTCGCCGGCGGGGATGTTGAGGCGCGGGTACGCGGCCGCGAACGACTTCACCTCCCGCTCCGGCGGCGTCTTGGTGGTGAGCAGGCCGACGCGGCTGACATCGACGCCCGCCTTGCCGTTGGGCGTGTAGTGGACCTCGAACAACAGACTCGCCCCGGCCGGAATCTTCTTCGCCAGCCCGGCGGGGTAGAGCGTGGCGTCGTCCCCCGGCACGTAGGCCGCGAGCATGTGCCGGCTGAAGCCGTCGTCGCGCGCCAACTCCCGGAGCTTCGCCCCCTTCGGGATCGTGTACACGATGATGTGGTGGATCGCCTGGCGGTAGTCCGCCCGCACCTCGACGCCCGTGACGTAGGTGTCCTCGGGGAACTCGGCGTCGCCGGGGATGTACTGGTACGGCATCCCGACCGCGCCCATCATGAACTGCGCGGGCACCTGCACCGGCTTCTTCATGGAGACGATCAGGTCCGGCTCGCGCCCCAGCCGCCAGCCGTTGACCTGCGGCTTGGGCGCGGGGTGGTCGGCGATGTTCCCCTCAGGGCAGTCGGCGTCGATCCAGTCCAAAAGCGCTTGCTTGTCGGCCGCGCTCAGCCGGCGGTCGTTGACGAAGTGCCCCGGCTTGGCGTCGGCGTGCCACGGCGGCATCACGCCCTCGGAAACGACTTCGCGGATCATCGCCGACCACGACTTCGCCTGCTTGTAAGTCTCGAGCGCGAACGGCGCCGCCTCGCCGGGGCGGTGGCAGTTCTGGCAGTGGTTCTGCACGATGCGCGCGACCTCGCGGTGGTAGGTCACGCCGGTCGGCTTCGTCGGCTTCGCGTCCCAGTCGAGTGCGCACCCGGCGGCAGCGACATCGGGGCGCGTCACCGCGCGCCCGGCGACGACTTCGCGGATGGCGGTGGACAGTTCGCGGGTCGTCGCCTTCGCCCGCGCGACTCCCGGCGCGAACTGGTCGTCGATGCGGCCCTTGTAGCGCACGATTTTGCCGGCGTCCAGGACCAGCGCGGTCGGCACCCGGTCGATGGCTAGTTGCCGCGCGAGTTTGCCGTCGTCGTACACCACGGGGAACGGCAGCTTCAACTCGGCGGCGAGTTTGGCCACGTCCTCGGCGGTGTCGGAGGGGTGCGAGTTGACCGCGACGAAGTTCACGCCCTCGTCGGCGTAGCGCTTCGAGAGTTCGACCAATCGCGGCCAGTACGACTTGGCCACGGGGCACGCGGTGCAGGTGAACACCACAACAATTGCCTTCGAGTCGCGCGGCAACTCGGCGGTGCTCCACGGCGTGCTGGTGAGCGGTTCGGCCAGGGCGAGGGCGGGGAACGGCGCCCCGATCGGCGCGGGCAAGTCGGCGGCGGGGCCGGCGGCGAGGAGGCAGGCGAGGGCCAGGGGCATCATGCGGCGAAACTCCCGAGGGCGGCGGACGCGGACGGTGTATGCTTGCGGGCGCGCGGCTGGTTGTCAACCCGGCGCGGGCGGGGCGGCGTTACTACCCCCGGCGGGGCGAATGAGTTTCGCACGGCGGAGATTTACGGCGTCAGCAGCAGCCCGCGCGACAGCTTCTCGCACTCCTCCACCGTCACCGCCCCCGGCTTGGCGTAGATGCGGTACCGCAGCGCCGCCGGCGTTTTCGGCGTCACGACCGCCTCGAAGTCGCTGCCGAACCGGCCGTAGTCGCGCTCGCTGAACCGCGCCGGCTTGGGGTTGGTCGGCCGGTCCAAGTAGACGACCGATTGCCGCGCCCCGCCGCTGGTGAAGGTCATCGCGTCGAACGGCAAATTCACATGACTTTCATCCGCCGGGGCGTTCCGCGTCTTGCCGGGTTCGCCCGCCCCGTCCGGCCGGGTGTACACCGTCGCGCCCTTGTTGGCCGCCACGTCCTGTGCGGCGCGGAACTGGAACCCCGCGTGCTGCGGGTCGCCGCCGAGTGTCACCTTGGGCAACTTCGTGGTGACGAGCGCGTGCCAATCCAAAAGTGTCTCGGCGTCGCCGGCGTGGTACACCGTCACTTCGCGCTCCTCCTCGGCGAACTGCAAGCCGTCCGCGCCGATCCAGTTGATGGCCACTCGGTGGCGCGCGTACACCGGCCCGGCCTCCTTGAGCGTGGTGCGCTCGACCTCGCAGTGGACGCCGTCCTTGCCGTGCCAGGTGTCGGCCACTTTGCCGAGGTATCCGGCCTTCATCCAGCCGAAGAATAGCCCGCGGTGGTGCGGGTAGAGCTTCGACTTGTCGGAGGTCGCGTAAGCCCCGGCGGTGATGAGACTCTTACCGGTGGCCGGGTCGAACAGGTGGTGGAACGGCTTGAACGTGAGTTCGTGCGACTCGGCCGAGGCGCCGTCGCGGCGCTTCGACTCCAGGCGCACGACGGGTTTGTCGCCGTAACTCGTGGTGGTGGACGTGCCGGGCACTTCGTCGAACCGGAACGCGGTGAGCTTCGCAACCTCGTCGGCCGGGAGCAGTTGGGGCGTCAGCGTCACGGTTTCGTCCGCGGCGAGTTCCGGCAGCACGAGCGTGAGTTGCGGCCCCTCACCGCCGCTATTGAGCGCCGGCGAGCCGACCTGCCCGTAGACCGGCCCCCCGCCGGCGCGAGTGAGTTTGACCACGGCCCCGACGGCCAACCCCGGCGCGGGCACGGTCCACACCACGCGCGCCGCCGGCTTCGGCCCGCCGCGTACGACCACGGGGTCGAGCGCCAGCCCCGCCGCCGGCCAGCCGAACACCAGCGCCGCCACGAGTCCGATGCGCATCACGCCCTCCGGCTTCAACGGTCCACGAACCACGGTCCACGTGCCACTACTTACTGAACACGAACTTCGCCGGGTTGCCAGGCGCTAGAGGCGTCCCCTCGGCGGGCCGCGCCAGCAGCCGCTCCTCGATCTCTTTGGCGAGGGCGAAGTCCTTCTCGGTAATGCCGCCCGAGTCGTGGGTGCGCAGTTTCACCCAGAGTTTGCCCCACGTCACCGCCAGGTCGGGGTGGTGGTACGCCGCCTCGGCCAAGTACCCGACCATGTTGACGGCCATCATCGTCTGCGGCCAGCCGTCGGTGTTGTACTTGCGGCGAATCCAGCCGTCCTCGAAGTACCACCCGGCTAGCCCCCGCTTGGCCAACTCCGCCGGCACGGCCTCGTCGGCGAACACCGGCAGTTTGTCCCGAGCCATCGCGCGTGGTCCCCGTGGGAAGATTCCGCTAGTGTAGTCGCCACGACACCGAACGCCAGCGAGCGATGGGGCGAATCATGCGCGGCAAGCAGCGACTGCGGGAACTCTTCCAATCGCGGGCCATCCAGTTCGGCGACTTCACGCTCGCCTCGGGGCAGAAGAGCCGCTACTACCTGAACTCGAAGCGAGTTCTGTTCCACCCCGAGTTTTTATCGCTCTTGGGCGAGGCGCTCGCCGACGCCACGGTGGACACCGCCATCGACTCGGCCGGCGGGCTGGAAGTCGGCGCGATCCCGATGACCGCCGCATACCTCTCCGCCCGCCAGCAGCGCGGCAGCGGCTCGGGACTCGAAGGCTTCTTCGTGCGCAAACAGGCGAAGTCGCACGGCAGCCAGGATTTAATCGAGGGGCAACTGAAAAGCGGCGACCGCGTGCTGATTCTCGACGACGTGCTGACCACCGGCACCGGCGCGATGAAGGCCATTCAAGCCGTGCAGGCGACGGGCGCCACGGTGGCCCGCGTGGTCTGCATCTGCGACCGACTGCAGGGGGCGGGCGAGTTGCTGGCGGCGTATGACTTCCGGCCGCTGTTCACGGCCGACGATTTCGATTTGAGCGGCCCCGGCGTGGGCTGAAGCGCCGGGCGCGTGAAAGCCCGCCGCCCGCGACGGCGCGGGCGGAGGGCTTTCGGCGGCTCTCAGCTTGTCTTCGTGCTCGGTTATTTGTCCTTGAACTGGCTGTGGCACGCGGCGCAGTTGGCCTCCAGCGCCTTCATATTCTTCTGGATGTCGGCCACCTTCGCGCCCGCGCCCTTCGCCGCCTCGGTGGCGACCGCCGCGCCGAGCCGCTCGGACTCGTCGGCGAGTTTCTCCCACTGCTTGAGGTCGGCCCCCTTGGTGCCGTCCGGCGGCATTAGTTTGGTGTACGCCGCGATGGTCGCGTTGCGCGCCCCGACCACCCCGGCCGCGTCCACGTCGGTGGCGGAAAGCTTCTTGCCGTAGTTCTTGATGTCGCTCTGGAGGTTCAGCCCGCCGACGCTCGCGTTGCGGTACGACGACATCAGTTCTTCGAGGCTGAACTTGGCCTGCTCGTGGAGTTTCACCGGCGTGCCGGCGCCCCCGGCCGCGCCAGCGAGCAACTTGGCGTCGTCTTTCGCGGCGGTGAACGCCTTCTTCGCCACGCCCTCGGCGACCTTGACCGCCGCGTCGCGCTTGGCGTCCAGTTTGGCCTCTTGGGCGTCCCAGGCGACGAGCATGGCCACGGCTTTGAGCGTGCCGATCTCGCGCTTCTGCGGCGTCTTCGACAGCCCCTTTTCCAGGAACTCGACGTTGGCGGCGGTCGCCTTCGCGGCGACAGGCGCGGGGACGTTGGCGGCTTGGGCGGCGGCGACCAGCGTGCCGGCGGTCGCCAAGAGGGAAAGCGTTTTACGCACGGGGGAGGACTCCACTGCGGCGGGGGACGGGGCGCGGCGCCCCAGGGCGGTAGGGGGGCGGTAGGCGGGCTATTATCGCAGCGCGGCCCGCGCCGGGCGAGGGGCGCGCGGCGGATTTCCGAGTTCTCCGGCACCGACTTGCGTCGGGCCGGGGGACGCACTACGCTTGCCGGCGCGCCACGATTGCCCGAACTCCCGACGCGACGGCGAAAGACACCCGCGATGAGCCGACTGCCGCCGCTACAGACCGTCCGCCGCCCCGGCGAGATTTCGACCCCCGCGCCGCCCCCGCCCG
>CAXTPM010000118.1:0-543 GCA_964245865.1 uncultured Fimbriiglobus sp.
CGGCCAGTGCCGCGCGGGGCGTCGGGCCCGACCCTCGCCCGCCGCCGGCTACCACTTCACCTTGATGTCCCGCCCGAGCGCGTTGACGCCGAAGCCGTGGTCGTCGAAGTCGAAGCCGAGCGAGATGTCGCCGGGGTTGACGCCCGCGACCACTACGCCCGCGCCGATCTCGCCGTGCCCGGCGATGTGGAACTGGCCCTTGCCGGCACTCAGGCTCACGTCGCCGTCCACGTAGGCGTGGAAGTTCCAGTCGTTCGTGCCGAGTTGCAAGTAACCGTGCAGGTGGGCGTCGGCCGCGAACACGCCCCTGTGGTAGCCGAAGTGGATCGACTCGTCGAGTTTGAGCGTCGCAATCGTCGCGTCGATGTCGAGGTGGGCGGTCTGCCGCAGGTCGAAGTCGCCGGTGCGGAGGTCCACCAGCCCGTCCACGTCGAAGTGCGCGAGGCCCAGGCCGCCGTCGATGCCCTGATGGCCCGGCTCGGCGACCGGCCGATCCCCGAGACGCTGGTCAGCCAATACCTGCCCCGGCTGTGGGACCGGGTG
>CAXTPM010000118.1:553-11113 GCA_964245865.1 uncultured Fimbriiglobus sp.
GTCCACGTCGAAGTGCGCGAGGCCCAGGCCGCCGTCGATCTGGGCGCGGGCGTGGGCGGTCATCGTCTTGCTGCTCGCCTCGATCACCAGCGACCCGGCCGTGAAGCCGCCGAGCGAGCTGGTGCCGGCGGTGGCGGTGAAGCCCCACTGCGTAGCCTGCCCCGGCTTGGCGGTCGTGAAGAAGCCGCCGACCTCGGTGTGGACCGACGGGGCGAACTTCTCCAGCACGGTGCCGGCGAAGGGGTTCACCGTGCCGATGTCGAACGCCGCGGTGCGGGTGCCGTCGGAGTTGGTGCGGTAGAACAGGCTCCCCGAGGCCACGTCGGCGGAGAACCCGAGGCCGTACTGCTCGGCCGTCACCGCCACGCCGCCGTTGACGCCGATGGCGAGGTCGTCGATTGCGCCGTTGACGTTGGCCAGCGTGCGCTTCAGGTCGGCGAGCGACGTAGACGACGAGGCGGTCCTCGAGTTGCCCGAGATCAGGTTCTTGAGCGAGTCGCCGGTGTCCTTCAGCACGCTCAGGAGCTTGCCGTCGTGGTTGCTGTCGAGGCTAATCACCACGCTACCGCTCACCGCCAGCGGCAGTTCGCCGAGCGCGATTCCCGCGCCGGAGGCGTAGAGGTTGCCGTAGATTTGCGGGTCGTCGAGGCCGGCCGGCAGGTTCGCCGGCTTGTACGGGATCGCCGAGTGCAGGGACACCGCGCCGGTGAACGTGCCGACCATGGAGTCGGCGAACTGCACGTAGGCGGCCGGGTCGGCGGGGTCGATCACCACCGCCGCACTCACCCCCGGTGACGACACGCCCATGTGGGTGCCGAAGCTCGCCCCGGCCATCGAGCTGAAGCTGGCGTAGAGGTACGGCACGTTCTGGAGCAGCGGCATGCCGAGCTTAGCGAGAGTCGGGTCCGAGCCGAGGCGGATGCCCCACGACACGCCGCCGGTGTTGATCGACAAGTTCGCCTTGGCCATGAGGTCGGCGAACGGGCTGCCCTTCGCCGCGTCGGTGGTCAGGGGCACGCCGCCCTTGAGCTGGATGCCGCCGTACTCGCCCACGGGGGCGTTGATGCCGTTGGGCTTGGTGGTGATCGACACCAGACCGTAGCTGGGGAGTGGGATGGCCACGTGGTGCCGCCCCGCGCCGGTGCCGACGACCATCCCCGTCTCGAGCTGCACCATCCCCGCGGCGGCGAAGGTGTGGGTGAACTGGCCGTTCCCGACCGGGGTGCGCGTCTCGGTCCAGTCGCCGTCGATCTTGAACCCCCCGCCGGTCGGGCCGCTGATGGTCAGCACCTTTTTGGAAGCGTCGAGGTAGGCCGTGATGCCGGCGGTGATGCCCGAGGTGTTCAGGCCGGCCGGGCTGTCGTAGGCGTTGTCCCGCAGCCCCACGGTCAGCATCGGGCCGGGCTTCACGCCGGACTGGGTTTGTAGGAAGGTGTGGTCGGTGGCGCGGTAGAGCACGTTGGTGCCGCTGCCGGCCTCGTAGTCGTCGAGCGAGTTGGGCGAGTCGAAGAACAGGTTGGTGCCGCTGCCGCCCTGGCAGGTGGCGATGCCGGTGCCGGCGTAGAAGGTGTTGGTGCCGCCGCCCCCCTTCACGACCCCGCTCCCGACGCCGGTGTAGTACTCGGCCTGGATGTTGGTCGCGTTGGTGAAGTCGTAGCGCTTGTCCGCACCGGGGCCGGCGGTGTAGACGATGCGATTCACGCCCGAGGCCGGAGTCACGAAGTCGCTGTTGCCGCGGTAGTCGTCGGACACCACCAGGTTGCCGCCGACCTGATCGACCCGAGCCACCGTGTTGTAGTTGTCGGCGGGGATGCTCAGCACGCCGCCGCTCAAGACCGGCGAGACCGACATCATGCTGCGGTCCTCCATCGACTCGAGGCCGAGGCGGGCGCGGGCGGCGGGCTTGGCGGCCGGGGCGTTGCGGATCGTCTTGCGGGCGGGGAACAGTTTGGCGAGCAGGTTCGTCTTCATCGGGTCACACTCCGGGGCGGGTTTCGGTCGGGGGTCCGGGGCGTCGTCCCGGCTTCACCAGACTCATGCGCGGCGTGTGACAGGAAATCTTTTCGGGCTACCCAGGCGGCGACTCCATCAGCTCGCCCAGCTCCTCGCGCAGCCGGCGCAGCACGCGCGACTTGGCCTGGCGCACGGCGGCGGCGGTGACGCCCATCTCGGCGGCCACGTCCGCCGGCGAGCGGCCCTCGACCACGTGCGAGTGGAACATCTGCCAGGTGCGGGCCTCGAACTCGCTTTTGACGAGCTCCAGACCGCGCCGGTAGAGCGCGGCGGTGTCGGCTGCACTCTCCGGGCCGTCCTCTTCCCGGCCTCCGTGCGCGGGGTCGGGCACGGCGTCGAGCTGCTCGCGGAACGCGGTCCCCCCGGCGGCGCGCGGCTGGCGTTCGGCCCTGCGGTGCAGCCCGAGGAGCACGTTGCGCGTGACGCCGAACAACCAGCCGCGGAAGCTGTCCGACGGGTCGTCGCGGCGGAAGTTGGCCAAGCCCCCGGCCGCGACGGCCTTGAACACCTCCTGCTCCGCGTCCTCGGCGTCCGCCCCCGTGACCCCGCGCCGCGCCGCCCAACTGCGGATCAGCGGGCCGTAGAGGTACACCAGCCGGCCCCAGGCGTCCGGCTCGTCGGCGCGCAAACGCCCTAGGAGGGTGAGCGAGGTTCCGGCGTCGTCGGTCGGCATGGGGCAACTCCGAGGGAAGGCGTGTCACACCGCGGTCATGAGTGTTATAACGACACGACCCGACCCGCCAGGTTCCGAGCCATGACCCCGCCCCCCGCCCCCGTGCCCGGCTGCCCGACGCCCGCCGAGTTGGCCGCGTTCCACGGCGGCGAACTGCCCGAATCCGCCGCCGACCGGGTGGCCGACCACCTCGCCGGCTGCCCGGCGTGCGAGGCCGCGCTCGACGCCCTCGACGAGCGCGAAGGCTCGCTGGTGGCCGGCCTGCGGCGTAGCCCGTCCGAGGGCGGCGACGGGGCGGGCACGGTCATCGCCGGCCGCTACACTCTGGTGGGCGTGCTCGGCGAGGGGGGGATGGGCACGGTGTGGCGGGCCGTGCAGACCGCGCCCGTGCGCCGCGCCGTCGCCGTCAAGCTGGTGAAGGCGGGCATGGACAGCCGCGCGGTGCTCGCGCGCTTCGAGGCCGAGCGCCAAGCCCTGGCGCTGATGGACCACCCCAACATCGCCAGGGTACTCGACGCCGGCGCCACCGAGCGCGGCCGGCCGTACTTTGCGATGGAACTCGTCGAGGGCGCACCGATCACCGCCTACTGCGACGCCAAGCGGCTGACGCCGGCGGCGCGCCTGGAGTTGTTCGTGCCGGTCTGCCGCGCCGTCCAGCACGCGCACCAGAAGGGGATCATCCACCGCGACCTCAAGCCGTCGAACGTACTCGTCGCGGAGGTGGACGGCCGGCCGGTGCCCAAGGTGATCGACTTCGGCGTGGCCAAGGCGATCGAGTCCGGCGGACTCGGGCTGACCCTCCAGACCGCGGCCGGCGGGGTGGTCGGCACGCCGGAGTACATGGCCCCCGAGCAGGCCGGGCACGACGGGCTGTGGGCCTCCGATGTCGATACCCGCGCCGACGTGTACGCGCTGGGGGTTTTGCTCTACGAACTGCTGACCGGTACCACGCCGCTGACGCGCCAGCGCGCCCACAAGGCGGCGGTGGCGGAAATCCTGCGCCTAGTGCGCGAGGAGGAGCCGCCCGCCCCCAGCAGCCGCCTGAGTACCGCCGCCGGCCGCGCCTCGGTCGCCGCCAACCGCGGCACCGAGCCGGCGCGCCTCTCGGCACTGATGCGCGGCGAGCTCGACTGGGTGGTGCTGAAGTGCCTCGAAAAAGACCGCCAGCGCCGCTACGACTCGGCGGCGGCGCTGGCGCGCGAGGTCGAGCGGTACCTCGCCGACGAGCCGGTCGAGTCCGGCCGGCCGTCGCGGCGGTACCGGCTGCGCAAGTTCGCCCGCCGCTACCGCCGCCCGCTGGGCGCCGCCGCGCTCGCCGCCCTCCTGCTCGCCGCCGCCGCCGGGGTGAGCATCTGGCAGGCGGTCGAGGCCACCGAGGCCCGGCGCACGGCCGAGCGCGAGCGCGACGAGAAGCGCGACGCGCTCGCGCGGGTCGAACTCGAGCAGGCGAAGACCGCCGCCGCGCTGGCCGCGAGCGAGCGCGAGACCGCCGCCCAGAAGACCACCGCCGAGTTCTTCTCGAAGTTCTTCCTCCAGGCCGCGCGCCCCAAGGGCGCGGAGAACGGCCTCGGCAAGGATGTCACACTCCGCCGGGTCATCGACGCGGCCGTCGCGGCGCTCGACACCGCGTTCCCCGGCCGGCCCGACGTGGAGGCCGCGCTGCGGCACAAGCTCGCGGAATCGTACAACTTCATGGACGACGGCCCGACCGCGCTCAAGCACTACCAGCGCACTCTCGCCCTGTGGCAGCAGGCCGGGCGCGCGGCCGACGACCCCGACGTGCTCCAGACCAAGAGTGACATCGCGGTCGTCCACCACAACGCCAAGCGCTACGCCGAGGCGCTGAAGCTCTACGAGGAGGTGCTGGCCGGCCGCACCAGGGCGTTCGGCCCCGAGTCGGAGCGGGTCGCCCACACGCTCAACAACATCTCCGTGGTCTACTACTTCCAGGCCCGCTACCCCGACGCCGTGCGGGTGCAGGAGGAGGCGCTGCGCCTCAGGCGGGCCGCGCTGGGCGACGAGCACAACGAGACGCTGCGCAGCCTGAACAACCTCGCCAGCATGTACCTCAAAGTCGGCCGCACCGGCGACGGAGCCCGGCTATTCGAGGAACTCGCCGCCGCGCGCCGCCGCCTCGACCGCGACCCCGCCACGGCCAGCCCGCTCAACACGCACATGGTCCTGAGCAACCTCGGCCAACTATACCTTGGTCTTGGGCGCCCCGCCGACGCGGTGCGCGTGCTCGAAGAGGTCGTGCCGCTGGAGCGCGCGAACCTCGAACCCGACCACGTCCAGTTTCTCGACACGCTCAAGCGGCTCACCGACGCCTACCTCCAGGCCGGGCGCCCAGGCGACTGCCGGCGGGCGTGCGAGGAACTGGTGCCCGCCTGCCGGCGCAAGTGCGGCCCGGCCGACCCGCGCACGCTGGGCGCCCTCCACACGGCGGCACAGGCGGAGTGGGCGACCGGCCGCGCCGCCGGGGCCGAGCGGCTCTTCGCCGCGGAGGCGACCGGCTGGCGCCAGCACTTCCGCGCCGCCCCCGCCGCGCTCGCCGGCAAGCTCGCGGCGATCGGGCAACTGCTGCTAGATTTTCGCCGACCCTGCGCCGCCGAGCCGTACCTGCGCGAGAGCCTGGCGTTGCGGCAGTCGGCCGAGCCGGACCCCAGCGCCGTGGCCGAGGTGCGGTCGCTCTTGGGCGACTGCCTGCGCCGCCAGAAGCGCTACGCCGAGGCCGAACCGCTGCTGCTGGCCGGACACGCCGGCGCCGCCACCGACGCGGCTGGGGCGGCGGCCGAACGCCTCGTAGCCCTTTACGCGGCGTGGGGCAAGGCGGCCGAACTGCCCCAATGGCGCGGGGCGCGGGCCGCCGCCCCGGCCGAATCGGCGCCCCCTCCCCGCGCGCTTCGCTAATGCCTCTGGAAAGTCCGCTGGCAACAATCTCCGAGTCCGCTTCGTTTCTTGCGCGGCCCGGCGGGTTACTCGGCCCCGGCAGACCTGGAACCGCAGTGCCGCGCCGCGCCCACTGCACCCGCAACGCTGGGCGCGGTCCCGGCGGGCTCGCGGACCATCAGCGCGAGTCTGCGAAACGCTCATCGCTGCACCAAGCTCTGCATCACATTCGCCGGATCACGGCCGACTATGGAACTTGCGTCGTTCGCATCCAATCCTGGTAACACCATCAGCATCTTGGCGTCCCGCCCGCCCGCGTCACCATTCGCAAACCGGCCGAGTTCAACTAACCGCTCACGGTTCGCCGCGTCCGCCGGGCGCGCCTCCTTGGCGGCGAGCCGTTCGGCCACCTAGCGATAAGCCTCGGCGCCCCCCGGTGCCGGAGTGGGCGCCGAGATAGAACCAGACGGTGCCCCCTCCCGCAGGGAGCGGTAGAGGGAGCGCCGGCCGCTCGGCCGCGTCTCCCAGGCCGAATGCGCCCCCCCCCCGGTCGCCGCGCCGGCGCGGGGGGCCGGCGGGACTTCCCGCGTCAACTTCGTTTGTTTCGTCGCGGACGCGTGGCGGGACGGCGCCACGTGGGGTAATTTCCGTGCGGCAGAGTTGAGGCAAAATGTGGCGCGGAAGGGCCGGAAACAGCCCTTCTTAGCGGCCGAGGTCGTCACCCTTTACCCCTTCCCGTCCCGGTCAAAAGCCGCAGCAACTCGGCCCGCTGTTCCTCGGTCAGCACCGCCAGCAGCGCTACCGAACGAGACGCGGCCGGCTACGAAGCGGCTCGGGGCGATGCGGAACTGCCGCGCGGCCCGGAGGTGCCGACCTCCGTCGGCGGCATGGCCTCGTACACCGGCGGCAGCGCGTCATCGAGCCGATGGTGAAGCGCGCCCGTCGGGGCGGGGGTCGCGCTCTGGACGATGGGCACGACGGCGCGGCGGATCGAGTCGGGCAGGGCGGGCCACGCCGAGACGACTTGCGCAAGGGCGGCGTAGCCGTTCAGCGGCGCGTCGCACGCGACTGCACCGCATTCTGCACCACGGTCGCCGTGAGAACGTCGCGTTTGCTGCGGTTCGTGGTCTTCTGTGAGGTGGGTTCGGCCCCTGTCTCGGGCACTCAAATCTTGACAGGCTCCCGGCCCCAGTGGGCCGAAACTTGCCCCGGTCGGAGCATGGCGGAGCATGGCCTCTCACGGGTGCACGCCCCACTCAGTCGGACCCGCACGTCCCTCGCTACCCTAGTCGTAAGCCCCCGCAACCATTCCGATTCACTTTGCGCCCGCTGCCACGGTAGCGAAACCCCGCACTCCCCTTGACATTTCCTGACGAACCGTCGATAATCGACGGCATGAAGACCCACGCCCGACGCGAACGCGCCTTCGCCCAGCGCGAGGCCGAGTTCCTCGACTTGGCCCGGCGCATGATCGCCGAGGGCGGGCTGGCCGGGTTCAACATGGACCGGCTGACCGAGGCGACCGAATACTCCAAGGGCACCCTGTACCAGCACTTCAAGTCCAAGGAGGACTTGCTGACTGCGCTGGCTGTCCAGAGCCAGGAGCGGCGGGTGGCCTGGTTCGACCGGGCGAGCCGGCACGACGGCGGCACGCGGGAGCGGATGGTCGGCCTCGCGCTCGCGGAGGAAATCTTCGTCACGCTCCGGCCGCTGCACTTCCGCTCCGAACTGCTCATCAAGCTGTCCGACTTCGCCGAGCGGGCGGCGCCCGAGCGGGTGGCCGAACTGGACCGGCTGGAGGCCCGGTGCGGGGCGGTCGTCGGGGCGGTGGTGGCCGACGGCGTGCGCGCCGGCGACCTGGCGCTCGCGCCCGGCCGAACCGCCGGCGAGGTCGAGTGCGGGTTCATCGCCCTGCACATCGGCGCGTTCACCATGATGCACAACTTCCGCAGTCTGCACCGGGCGGCCGGCGTGACCGACCCGCTCCGCGCGCTGCGGTACCAGTTCGCCGCCTACTTGGACGGGCTGGGGTGGCGGCCGCTCTCGGGCGAGTCGGACCCGGCCGCGTCGTACCGCCGCATCCTTGCCAGTGTCTTCCCCGACGAGTCGCGGGAGGCCGGGCTGACCGGCTGACCTTTTTTTGGAGCATTCATGACGATCCGTCAAAAAGTGGCGGTCTGGTGCGTCGCGGTGCCGCTCGTGCTCGCCGGGGCGGCGTTCGCCCGCTCCGCACTCGCGGCGGTCGCGGCCAGCCACAAGCCCGCGCCCGTCGATCCGCCCCCGGTCGCCGTCAAGACGGCCCGGCTCGCGCCCGAGACCCTCACCCGCGCGATCCGCTACAGCGGCAGCGTCAAGGAGTGGCAGAAGTCCGACCTGTCGTTCCGCGTTGCCGGGACGGTGGAGTCGCTGCGCCGGGTGGCCCGGCCCGGCGGCGGGGACCGCGACCTGCACGAGGGCGACGTGTTCCCGAGGGGCACCGTGCTCGCCCGGCTCGACCCCGCCGACTACAGGCTCGAGCGCGCGGCCGCGGCGGAGAAACTCGCCCAGGCCGAGGCCAAGCTGGCGTCGGCGCGGGCCGACGCCGACAACGCCCGCGCCGACTCCGACCGCTTCCAAGCCCTGGCCTCTACGGGGAGCGCCAGCGCGACCGAGACCGACACGACGCGCACCAAGTCCGTCACCACCGAGGCTGCCGCGCGGGCGGCGGCGCGGGAGGCCGACGGGGCGCGGGTGCAACTCGCCCAGGCCGACGCGAACCTCGGCTACTGCACGCTCGCCATGCCGTTCGAGTCCGGCACGCTCGCCGCCCGCACCGTGGAAACCGCCGAGCGGGTGACGGCCGGGCAGAAGGCGTTCCAGGTGATCGACCTGACGAGCGTGCGGATCGCGTTCGGGGTCTCCGACGCGGTGGTCGGCCGGCTGGCCATCGGCGGGGCGGTCGGCGTCACGTCCGACGCGCTGCCCGACGACCGCTTCGGCGCGGTCATCACCAAGATCGCCCCGACCGCGGACGCCCAGAGCCGCACGTACCTAGTCGAAGTGCGCGTGGCCGAGCCGCGCGGGCTGCGGCCGGGGATGGTGGCGACCGCGACCATCGGGGCCGACCGCACGGCGACGCTGCTGCCCCTGGTCGCCGTCACCCGCGAGGTGGCCGGGGGCCGGCTGGTCGCCTACAAGGTGGCGCGCGACGGGGGCCGAACCGTCGCCAAGCTCTGCCCGGTCGAACTCGACGGCGTGGTCGATAACCGCGCCGCGATCCGCCCGGACACCCCCGGCGGGCTGCGGCCGGGTGACGAGGTGGTGGTCGCGGGCGCCCCGCGCCTCTTCGACGGCGCGGCGGTGCAGGTGATCGGCGAAGTGAGCACGGCTTCGGAGGGCGCGCGATGACCGTCTCCCAGTTCTTCGTCTACAAGCGCCCGATCTCCTGGACGCTCTTGGTCGTTACCCTCGGCTGGGGGTTCTTCGCCTACTCCGCGATGCCGCAGCGCCAAGACCCGCAAATCCAGATTCGCAGCGGCCTGATTATCACCCCGTACCCCGGCGCGAACCCCGCCGAGGTCGAGCAGCAGGTGACGCGCAAGGTCGAGAAGAAGATGACCGAGAACCCGGCGGTCGAGCGGGTCAACTCGGTCAGCCGGCAGGGGCAGTCGGTGGTGTTCGTGACGCTCTACGACACGGCCAAGAACGCCGAGCCGGTGTGGCAAGACCTGGCCGCGAAGCTCGCCAACCTGGACGACCTCCCGGCGGTGGGCGGGCAGCCGCTCAAGCCCAAGCTCGACAAAGACTTCGGCGACACGGTCGCGGTCATGCTGACGCTGAGCAGCCCGCCGGTCTCGGACTTCGAGATCGACGAGCGCGGGCGGGCGATCGGCGCGGCGATCGGTGCCGCACGCGCGGGGCGAGCCGGGCCGCGCCTCAGCGGGGTGCTGGTCTACCCGGCCGCGGTGTCGGCGGAGTTCGTCGAGCGCGTCGGCCGCTCGGCCCTGACCGCGCTGACCGAGGCCGGGGTGGCCTCCGACGGGCAGTACCTCTCGACACTCGGCGCCGGCGTCATCGACTTCCGCCCCCCGGCCGGGCGCAGCGAGGCCGACGTTCGGGCGGCTTTGGAAAAGTGGGAGCGCGGCGCGGTCGGCAGCGGCCTCGGGCACCCGGACATTTGGCCGGGCGTGCTCGTCGGCGACCCGGCCCGGCTGGCGGACTCCCTGCGCGAGCGCGTGCGCTCGGTCCCCGGCGGGGTGGCCCGGTACACGTTCCGGCAACTCCACGACACCGCCGACTTGATCCAGGACCGGTTAAGGCAGTCGCCGTTCGTCGGCCGCATCGACCAGATCGGGGTGCAGGACGAGGCGGTGTTCCTGTACTTCAGCAACCGCCGGCTCGCGGCGATGGGCCTCGACCCCTCGGCGGTCGCGCCGCGGCTGGCGGCGCGCAACATCAACCTGCCGGGCGGGCAGGTCGAGTTGCCGGGGCAGACGCTCGCGGTCAAGCCGGGCGGCGAGTTCAAGTCCGAGTCCGAACTCGCCGGCGTGCCTCTCGACGCCAGGGGCGGGTACCCGTTGTACCTGCGCGACGTGGCCGAGGTGGTGCGCGGCTACCAAGACCCGCCGCGGCAGTTGCACTACCGCGCGGTGAAGGGCGAGGGGGACGAGAAAGTGTCCGGCCCCCGCCGCGCGGTCACGCTCGCGGTGCGGCACGTCAAGGGGACGCAGATTGCCTCGTTCGACGCCGAGGTGGACGCCCGCCTCGCCGCGCTCCGGGCCGAACTCCCCGACGACCTGCTGGTCGAGCGCACGAGCAACGAGCCGAAGCAGGTCGAGCACAAGATCGACCAGTTCATCGACTGCCTGCTCGAAGCCATCGGCATCGTGGTGGTGGTCGCGCTGCTGTTTATGGAGTGGCGGAGTGCCTTGCTGGTGGCCGCGTCGATCCCGCTCGCCACCGCGATGACGCTCGGCATGTGCCACGCCGTCGGCATCGACATCCAG
>CAXTPM010000119.1:0-11034 GCA_964245865.1 uncultured Fimbriiglobus sp.
GGGCAGTTCGACCACGTTCGACGGGAAGCTGTACAACTTCCCCGCGACCATTGGGGTCACGGACGACTTCCAGGTCCGCAACCGCTTCTACGGCGGGCAGGTGGGCCTCCAGGGCGAGGTGCGCTACAACCGGCTGTTCATGGCGGGCACCGCGAAGGTGGCGATCGGCGTGATGAACGAGCAGGTCGATGTCAACGGGTTCAGCACGCTCTCGGGCACCACCACCGGGGCGGACTCGACCGTGGGCGGCGGGCTTTACGCCAACGCGAACAACATCAACCGCTACCGCACCGACCGCTTCGCGGTCATCCCCGAGTTCGGCGTGAACCTCGGGTACACCCTCCGCAGTTGGCTGACCGTGACGGCCGGGTACAACTACCTGTACGTCAGCCGGGTCGCCCGCCCCGCGAACCAGTACACCCCGGTGGTGGACCCCGGCGTGATCCCCACGGCCGCGGCCTACGGCACCGGCGGCGCGGGCTTCAACGGCTACCCGCCCGTCGCGCAATCGACGTACTGGATGCAGGGCGTGTCGTTCGGCCTGGCGCTGCGGTACTAGACGGCGGGCGACCCGTCCGCCTTCCGGGCGGGGGGTGCGGCCCCCCCGAGTGCGCCACTCTCGGCGCACTCGGGGGGGCCGCACCCCCCGCCCGGAAGCACTTTCGCGGGGCCGCTCAGCGCCCCGGCCCGAAACGGGGCGGCGGTGTCGTGCGCCGCTCGAAGTTTTAGTCGCCCCCCTTGTCCTTGCGGAACTCCTCCCGGAGTTCCCGCTCGCGCTTCGCCCGGAGTTCGCCGGCCGTCATGCCGTCGGCCCGCTTGATGCTCGCGCGGAGTAGGTCGGTGGCAGGGTTGACGCCGCCAGCCGGATCGGGCCGGGCCAGCGCCTCGCGGCCGATCTCGAACAGGTCCGCCTCGAAGTTCGCCCTTTCCGCCCCCGACATGGGCGCCGTCATCCGCTCCGGCGACGAGCGGTAGGCGGGGAAGCTCGACAGGTCCAGGCGCGTCTCGCCGGCGCCGCGGTGCGGGCCGACGCGATCAGCGGGAGTACGACCACACCAGCACGCCGGCGGCGATGGCCCCCCACGCGAGCCACGGCGTCGCGCCCGGTGGAAGCCGGCAGACGCTCCGCCACCCGCGCCCGGCGCGGGCGGGTCGGCTATTCTAGCGGCGCGCGAGTTCCCGGCGGGCGTCAGCCCCCGGTTGCTCGCCCGGTAGGACAAGCAGGCGAGAGGGGCGACTGCTCCACCGGCAGCGGCCAGGAACCGGGGGCTGACGCCCGCCGGCTCGCCGGGACCGCAGCCCGCACTCACGGCCCCAGCGCCGCGCGCAGCTTGCCCGTCGCCCCGTCGTACACCCGCGCGGTGCCGTCCTCCCCGCCGGCGACGACCACCGCGCCGTCGGCACTCGTGGCCACGCCGCACAGGAAGTCCGCCGCGCCGGCGAACGCCCGCGCCGCCGCCGACTCGCCCGGCCTCCAGGCTTTGGCGAGCTTGTCGCCGCCGGCGCTGAGCACGAGTTTGGCCTTCGGCGCGACGGCCAGGCGCGTGACCTGCCCGGCGTGCGCGGCCACGTCTTTGCTCTTGTCGCCCGTGGCGAAGTCCCAGCTTTTCAGGACGCCCTCCGCGCCGGCACTCAGAATTGTCTTGCCGTCGGGCGTCACCGCCACGTCGAGCACGTGCCCCGAGTGGCCTTCGAGCACGCGCGGCTTGGCGGCGGGGTCGGCGAGGCTCCAGACTTTCACCAGGCGATCCGCGCCGCCGCTCACCAGGAACGCGCCGCCGGGGTGGAACGCCACGCCGCCCACCACGTCGGAGTGCGCCCCCGGCCAGGCGGCGCGGGTTTCGCCGGTCGCGGCGTCGAGCAACTGCACCTCGCCCGAATCGGCCGCGACCCCGCCGCCGCCGGCCAGCGTGGCGCCGTCGGGACTGAACGCGAGGCACGCCACGGACCCGGCGAAGTCGCCGCGGCGCCACAGCAGTTTGCCGGCGGGCGCGTCCCACACCGCCACCGTGCCGTGACTCGCGCTCGCCAGGCGCTTGCCGTCGGGGCTGACGGCGAGCGCATCGATCACCGCGACGTGCGGCGCCCCGTCGGGCGCGAGCAGTTCGCGCGGCTCAGGGGGCTTGGCATTCAACTCGGCGACGAACACGCGGCTGCCGCGCCCGAAGGCGAACCAGGCGCCGTCGGGCGCCACGGCCACCGCGCGCACCGGCCGCACGCTCGGGGCTGGGGGCCGCAGCGCGGGCCTCGGCTTCACACTGGCCGGCGCGCTCGGCCCGGCGGCGCCGGCGTCGATCCAGCGCTTCAGCAGCGCGACTTCAGTCGGCGTGAGGTCGTTGTCCTCGGACTTCGGCGGCATCACGGGCTTGGCGCGGTGCGCCGAACTCGCCCACAGGAAACTCCCCCCGGCGTCGCCGGGGCGGATCGCCGGGCCACGCTTGCCGCCCTTCATAGCCAGTTCGTGCGTGGCCAGCGACAGCCCGCCCTCGGTGAGTGTCCCGGCGTGGCAGGCGGCGCACTTCGCGGCGAAAATCGGCGCGATGTCGGCGTCGTAACTCGCCCGGCGCTCGGGCGGCAGCGGCGCGGCCTCGATCGGCCCGCCGGCCAGCAGCGCGGTGAGGAGGAGAACAATCATGGCAGCTTCCGGGCGGGGGGCGGGTTGGTCACGGTGAAACTCAGGGGGGCGACGCTGCGCACGGCTTCGCCGTCAACCACGGCGCTCACCTCCACGGGGACCGTGTGCGGCCCGGCACCCAAATCAAGCGCGAGGGCGAGCTTGCCGCCGGCGAGCGTCACCCCTGCGACGGGGCCGGGGAGGCGTAGACTCGGCGCCCCGGCCCACGCGGCCACGGCGGGGTCGAGCCTGACCGCCACGGCGTGCGCGCTGCCGGGGGCGAGCTTGGCGTTCGCCGGCAAGGACAGCGCGACGGCGCCCAGGTCGCGCGGCCGGACGCGCACCTGGAGGGCGGCAAACGCCGGCGCCCCCGGCCGGTTGCGCTCGGCCGGCTCGGCGCGCACCGCCAGCGTGTACAGCCCTGGGGCCGCGCCGGGCCGGGCTTCGAGGGCGAGGGTGCCGCCCGACTGGGTGGCGGGCACGGCGGCGACGCCGGCGGCGAACGGCGCGGCGTTCGGGGCGCTCGGCAGCGTCGGCTCCAGCCCGAGTTCCACGGCGTGCGGCCGCGGGCTGAGGTTCACGGCGACGGCGCGCTTCTCGCCGGGCGCCAGCGTCAGGACGCGCTCGAGGTCGGGCGCCAGAATCAGCGGCTCGTCGGGCGCGAGTTTCGCCCAGTCGATCGCCACCGCCGCGGCGGGCTTCGGCGGGGTTTTCAGCACCGCGAGTAGCAACTCTTCCTCCAAGCGCACCACGGGCCAGACTAGCCCCGCGACATCGGCCGCGCGGCGCGCGACCGCGCCGCTGATCGTCGCCTCGCCGACCACTCGCAGCGGCCACAGTCCCGGCGCGGCTCCCCCGTCGGCGGTCAGCACCACCGACGCCTGCTTGGCCCCGCGCCCCAGCACCGCCGGCGCGGCCGTCACGCCCGGCGGGAGTCCCTCGATTGTCAGCGCGATCGCCCCGGCGAAGCGGTCGCGCCGCTCGGCGAATACCTCGATGGTGGTGCTGCCGCCGGGTTCGACGGAGAGAGCCTGCGGGTTCTGCCGCGTGCGCGCCATCGCCACCAGACGGAAGTCGGGGGCGGGCCTGCGGGCTTCGAGCAGGTAGCCGGCGCGCTCGCCGTGGCTCTGCGCGGGGTCGAGCGGCACCACGCCGACTACGATGCCGCCGGGCTTTTTCGGCGTGACGAACACCGCCGGCGGGTCGGTGGTGCGGTTGGGGAACAGGACCGGGTGCAGGAACTCCGCGCTGTCGTCGGCGTCGGGCGCGAGTCGGTCGCCGGCCGGGTCGGTGACGCGGAGTGCGAGGTCGGTGCGCTGCCCCAGCCTCTCGCTGACGAGTTCGACCACGCACACTTCCCCCGGCGGGGCGTCGATGCGGTAGAAGTCGCGCTCGGCCTCGTCGGAAAGGCGCCCGGCCACGGTGACGGGGAAACCGAGGCGCGTGGCCGTCTGGCGCGAGTCGTGCGAGGCGGGGTCTTCGAGCGCGAGGGCGCTTTTCACCCAAGCCAGCGCCCGCGGCCCGCCCGGCCCTGGGAGTGCCACGAAGTCGCGGCCGAACTGGCGCGGCAGCCCGGCCAGCAGCCGCACGCGCCCCTGCGGGGTGGCCGGGGCGGGGAAGCGCTTGCCGTGCCACCCACTAGTACCCGACGCGGCCACGGGGTCGAGTGCCGGCGGCGGGTTGGCCGAGACGGTCAGCCGGTACGTCGAGTCCGGCCCGCCCTGCACCGCCGCGAGTTCGGAGATGCGCACGAAGTAATCCCCCGCTTCGGGCGCGGTAAAGCCCACCCAGGCGTCGGTGCCCCGGTCGTTGTGGCTGCGCGCCAGGCGCACCCCGCCGGGGCCGAACACCTCCAGCAAGGGCCGCGCCCGGCTCTCGACGCCGGTGGCCAGCACCTCGGCCCACGCCGACTCGCCTTGTTCGAGGTGCAGCACCGCGTAATCGACATCGGTCGGCGTGCCCAGGGTGCCGAACAGCACACTTTCGAGTTCGACGCGCTCGGCCAGCGGACACGCCTCAGTCGGCTGGCCGAGGGCGCACCCCACCACGGCCCGCAGCGGCTCCGGCGCGGCCGCGTCGTCGTTCGGCTCGCGCTCGCTGCGGCACTCCAGGTCGCAGGCGAGGAAGCGGCGCGGGTTCGACACGCCGCGCGGGCCGACCAGGCGCAAGTCGTAAGCCCCCGGCGGCAGGTCGGGCGCCAGCGTCACCTCCACGCGCACCGGCGGGTCTTTGGCCTTCGGGTCGGACTTCGCCGGGGCGAGCACGCGCCCGGTCAGGCCGGGGTGGGCGAAGCGAACCGCCGCCGCGTCGCCGAGGTTCGCCCCGCGCACCTCCACCACAGTGGCGCCGCCGACGCGCCCGCCGCACGGCATCACACTCGTGAGGCGCGGCTGCCCGGCGGCGGTCTGGGACAGCGCGAGGACGAGGCCGGCGGCGAGGGCGGCGCGGGCCATGCGGGGCGCCTGGAAGGGGGTGGGGGCGGGCGGGGCGGGTTCGGTTGATCGTAACGCCGCCCGAGTGGGGAAGTCAAGCGCCCGCGTCGGTCCTAAGATGGGCCGCACCTGACCGAATCTCCCCATCTTGACGAAAGTTGTTGCGATGCAGGAACTTTACCTCGGCCTGGCCATCGGCGCGGCACTGGGCGCCGCGCTTGTGATTCTGCTCGCCACCGCGCGGGCCGGCGGCGCGGCCAACGCCGTCCGCGGCCTCACCGTCGCCGGCCGGGCGCACGTCGATCCGGCGTTCGCCCAGAAAGCAGCGCAACTCCTGGCAATGCCGCTGAGTTACGGCGGCGAGGCCGACCCGTTCGCGGTCAAGCCGCGTCCGATTGCGACCCCGCCGAAACCGGCGGTCCCGGCGCCAGTCGCGCCGACCCCGGTCGCCATCGCCGCCCCCTCGCTGCAACTGCTGTCGCTCTTGCAGGCCGAGTCGCGGCTGGTGGACTTCCTGATGGAAGACCTCACGGGTGCCACCGCCGAGCAGGTCGGCAACGCCGCGCGCGACATTCAGGCGAAGGCGCGCAAAGTCCTCGCGGATCATTTGAGCCTCGGCGAGATTCTCGCCGGCGCCGACCAATCGAGCGTCACCGTGCCGGCCGGGTTCGACCCGAGCGCCATCCGCGTGGTCGGCAACGTCACCGGCAAGCCGCCGTTCACCGGCACCCTGCAGCATCCGGGGTGGAAGGTGCGCGAGTTGAAACTGCCCGCGCCGGCGAGCGGCGCCGACCCGATGGTGATTCAGCCGGCGGAGGTGGCGCTGGGGTGATGAAACTGGCGGATCAGGTTGGGGCGGAAGCCCGCCGTCCGCGACGGCGCGGAATCTTCCAGGTGCCAGAAGATTCCGCGCCGTCGCGGACGGCGGGCTTCCGCCCCGCTACCCTCAGTTCCGAGTCGGCACCAAGTTCCCCAAGAACTGCCCCGTCGCCGCCGGCCAGGTGTAGGTCGCCCCGCGCGCCGCGCACGCCGCCCGGTCCCCGCGCGTCAGTGCCAGCCGCACCGCGTCGCCCAAGTCGTCGCCGAGCGCCCCCAACTCCGGCGCGTCGATCAGATCAATCGGCCCCATGACGGGGTACGCCGCGACGGGCACCCCGCAAGCCAAGGCTTCGATGACGACGAGGCCGAAGGTGTCGGTGCGGCTGGGGAAGACGAACACGTCGGCTGCCGTGTAGCACGCGGCCAGCGCGCGCCCCTTGCGCCCGCCCAGGAAGTGCGCGGCGGGGTGGCGTCGCCGCAACTCGGCGAGCGCGGGGCCGTCGCCCACGACCGCCTTGGTGCCGGGCAGGTCGAGGTCGAGGAAGGCGCTGAGGTTCTTCTCGTGCGACACCCGGCCGACGCTCAAGCTGAGAGGCTTCGGCAGCGCGGCGAGTTGGGCGTCGGGCGGCACGGCGGGGTGGAAGACCGCCGGATCGACGCCCCGACCCCAGCGGCCGAACGGGCCGGCGAAGCCGTTGGCCACCAGGTCGCGCTCGAGGCTCGGCGTGGCGACCATCACCCGCGCCGCCGCCGAGTGGAAGTGCCGCAGCACCCGGTACGCGGGCCGGGTGGGGAGTCGCACCAGGGTTTGCAGGTACTCCGGGAAGCGCGTGTGGTACGACGTGGTGAACTGCCAGGCGAGTTTCCGGCAGGCGCGGCGAACCAGCCATCCCACCGGCCCCTCCGTGGCGATATGCACGTGGTCAGGCCGCGCCCGGCGCAGCTTCTCGGTCACGCGGTGCGGCCGGGCGAGCGCGAGCGCGATTTCGGGGTAGAACGGCACCGGCAGTTGCTCGTGGTCCGCCGGCGAGATCACCGTAACGGTGTGGCCCCAGTCTTGCAGTTGCCGCACCGTGGTGGTGAGCGTGCGCACGACGCCGTTCACCTGCGGGGGCCAGGCGTCGGTGGCGATCACGATTCGTTTCGGAGCTGATTCGATGCCGGACCCCGACAAGCGGCGACTACGGGAACTGAAGCGCGCGATCAAAAAGCGGGGCAACAAGGCCCGCCGCGCGAGCCTGAAGCGCAACCTCGCCGCCGACCCGCTCGCGGCGAGTGAAGACCCCGGCACGGTGGGGCGGCACGAGTCGGCGAAGTGGAACGGCTTGGACCGGGACGCGACGCGCCAGCGCCCCAGTGTCGGGAGTTCCGAACCCGGCGAAAGCCCCGGCGGGCGGAAGTCTCCCTAGCCGCGGCACTTCAGGCGGTTATAGTACAGGGGGACCGCCCGGCCAGCCGGGTTCCGCCGAGAAACGCTCCCGTGACGCACTTCCGTCCGTCCATTAACACCGACCCGCCGTTCCTGGCGGACATCTGGAACGAGTCGGCCACCGGGCGCGGGGCGTACCCGGCGCGCTCGCCGAGCGTGCTCGAGCGCTGGCTGTTCAGCAAGCCCTACTTCCAGAACCCCGACTGCATCGTCGCGCTGGATTCGGAGATCAACCGCCCCCTGGGCTTCGCGCTGGTGGGCCACGGCCCCAACGCCGAGCGCACCGCACTCGACCCGAGTTGGGGCGTCATTTGCGCGGTGGTAGTGCGCCCGGACGCGCGCCGGCAGGGCATCGGCCGCGAACTCGCCCGCCGCGCCGAGGAGTTGCTGCGCGGCCGGGGCGCCACGACCATCACGCTGGGGTCGCAGTGGCCGGGGTCGCCGTACTTGTTCGGGATGTACGGCGGCAGCAACTGCCCCGGCATCCTGGCGAGCGAACCCGAGGCGGCGCCGTTCGCGCGCGCCTTGGGGTTCGAGCCGGCCCGGCGGGTCGAGGTGTACCACAAAAAGCTCGACACGCCGCTCACCGTGGCCGACGCCCGCTTCGGCGTGCTCAGGCGCCGCTACGAGGCCCAGACCGTCCGCGCGGCCGGCATCACGGACTGGTGGCACGAGTGCGTCTGGGGGAACCTCGAACCCGTCGAGATTCGCCTGACCGACAAGCTCACGGGGATGCCGGCGGCGCGCGCGGTGGTGTGGGAACTCGAGGGCTTCAGTTGGCGCTGGAACCAGCCGAGCGCGGGGATTCTGGACGTGCAGGTGAGGCCCGACTTGCGTCGGCTGGGGATCGGCAAACTCCTGGTGTCGCAGGTGCTGCGCTTCCTGCAGGACCAGTTCTTCGCGGTGGCCGAGCTTCAGGTGGCCTCCGACGACGCGGCCGCGCGGGGTCTGTGCCAGAGCCTGGGGTTCGAGGCGATCGACGCCGGGGTGGCCTACGAGCGCGCCGGGACGGCGGTGGCGCCGGCGCTAGGGGCGGCGGAGGAGTAGGCGAGTTTCCTCCCGGCGAGCCGAGGGGCGTCAGCCCCCGGATGCTGGCCCGAGTAGGATCAGGCAGCCCAACAGGGTCGCTGTTTTCTTCTACTCGGGCCAGCATCCGGGGGCTGACGCCCCTCGGCTCGCCGGGAAGCAGCCCCGAACGCCCCCGCGTGTTCTAGACTCCCCCCATTGCCCGTGGGGAACCCATGCGACTCCGACCGCCGACCGAGTGCCTGGCCGTGGCCGCCGCGTGCGCCGGGGCCGACCTGTTGTGCCGCGCACTCTACCCGCCGCTGGGCGAGGCGGCGGTGGTGCTGCCGAGCGTCGGCGTCGGGTTCGGGGCGGTGCTGGCGCTCGGGCGGCGGGCGCTAGTCGGCGTCGGACTGGGCCACGCGCTGTCGGCGGTCTGCCTGGCGCTGGGGGCGGCGACCCCGCCCGGCCCGGAGTTGCTGGGCCAGGCGGCGGTGGTCGGCCTGGTGATGGCGGCGCAGGCGGGGTTCGGGGCGTGGCTGGCCCGCAAACTGTTGGGGCCGGACCCGGCGCTAGTCAAGTCGCCGCCGATCGCCGCGTTCCTGCTGGTGGCCGGGCCGCTCCACACCCTACCGACGACGCTGGTCCTGGCGGGGATGATCGACGGGCTGGGCCTCGGCCCGGCGCTCGAAGGCGGCTGGGTCGGGCACGCGCTCGACTGGTGGCGGGCCAACGCGCTCGGGGGGCTGCTGCTCGCGCCGGCCTCCTACGCGCTGGTGGCTCGGCCGGCGGCGCTGTGGGGGCCGCGGCGGCGGATGGTAGCGGGGTCGGCGGTCCTCGGACTCGCGGCGTGCGTCGTCGGCACCTCGCTGGCGTACCGGGGCGAGGCGGGCGCGGTGCGCTGGCAGGCCGAGCGCGACTTGCAGACGTTGGAACGCGTCGTGGCCACGAACGCCCGCCGCGCGGAGGACTACGGCCTGGCGCTGGCGCGGGCGCCCGGCGCGGCGTGGGGCACGCCGGAACTCGGCCGCAGCATGTTCTGGGCGCACCGGCCCCCGTCGGTGCGGTGGGCGGCGTGCGTGCGGGCCGGCGCGCCGGGGCCGGGGGGGGGGTTGGAACTGCTCGGCGCGCTCGGCCCGCCGCCGGGCTGGGCACCGGACGCCGGGTGGCGCGAGTTAACCGAGCGCGCGCGGCAGGGCGGGGGGCTGGCGTCGGAGTTCGCGCCGAGGGCGCTGCGCCTGGCGGTGCCGTGCCGCGAGGGGGCCGGCCGCGAGTTCGTGCTGGTGGAACTCGACCCCAACGCTTTCTGGGCCGACATGCCCGCGCGCGACTGGCTGGAGTTGAGCGTGGCTCCCCCTGGGGCGGCTGCCCCCGACGCCGGGCCGGGCGGGCTGGTGGTGGGTCGCCAAGTCGGGATCGGGGGGCGCCGGCTCGCCCTGTGGGGGGTCGCCGGCGCGGACCAGGTGCGCGAGGCGCGCCCGCGCTACTCCGACGCCGCCGGCGCGGGGGGCGTGGCCGTGGCCGTGGCGCTCGCGGCCCTGGCGCTCGCCGCCACTGGGCGCGGCGCGCTCATCGGCGAGGTGGTGGCCACACGCACCGCCGAGTTGCGCCGCGAGGTCGAGGCCCGCGCCCGCGCCGAGAAGCACCTGCGCGACGGCGAGTCGCGGCTGCTGGAAGCGCAGCGACTCGCGCGGCTGGGGCACTGGGAACTCGACCCCGCCACGGGGGTGATGGACTGGTCGGCGGTGCTGCTCGAAATGCTCGGCTGCGCGGGGTCGGATCGGCGCTTCGAGCTGGACGACTTTTTGGTGCGGCTGCACCCCGGCGACCGCGCCGGGGTGCGCGCGGCGGTGGAGTGCGCGGCGGCGGGGCGGCGCCCGACGCCCCTGGAGTTCCGCGCGGTCACGCCCGCCGGACTGCGCTGGCTCAGCGCGACGGTCGCCCCGACCGCGATCGGAAGGGGGGCGGAGGAGTCCGGGCGCCGGGTGCGCGGCACGGTGCTCGACCTCACCGAGCGCAAGACCGAGGAGCTGGCCGCGCGCGAGGGGCGGGCGCGCTTGCGCCTGGCCCTGCACTCCGCGCGGATGGGCACCTGGGAGTGGGACGTGGCTACCGGGGGCATTGTGTGGGACGAGCGGCAGTTCGAGCTATTCGGGGTGCCGCCGGGCGGGTTCGACGCGCGCTCCGAAACGTTCTTCGCGCTGGTCCACCCCGACGACCGCGAGGCGGTGGGGGCGAGCGCGCGAGCCGCGACCGACGGCGACGCGCCGTTCCGCGCGCAGTTCCGCGTGGTGCACCCCGGCACCGGGGCGGTGCGCTGGCTGGAGGGCTACGGCCAACTGCTGGGCGCGGGGCCGAGGGGGCCGGGGCGGATGGTGGGGGTGAACTTCGACATCACCGAGCGCAAGACCGCCGAACTCGCGCTCTCGGAGGCCGAGACCCGGCAGCGCCTCGCCCTCGACGCCGGGGGGATGGGGACGCTGGTCTGGAGCCTCGGCGGCGCGCGGGTGTCGTTCGACGCGCGGCTCGCGGCCCTGCTGGGGCCGGGAGGCGCGGGCGGGCCGCTCGGGGTCGCCGAGTTCCTGGACCTCGTGGCCGAACCCGACCGCGAGCGGGTCTACGCACTTCTCAGTGGCGCGGTGTTCGCCCCGGCGGGGTACGACTGCGCGTGCGAGTTCCGCCCGGCGCGCCCCGCCGCAGCGCGCTGGCTGGCCGGGCGCGGGCGCGTGTTCCGC
>CAXTPM010000120.1:0-1592 GCA_964245865.1 uncultured Fimbriiglobus sp.
GCCAACAAGTCGTGGAGTTGCTGCGCGCCGCGGCCCACGACCGGGGCGCGACGGTCTTGGTGGTGACGCACGACCACCGGCTCGTGCCGTTCGCCGACCGGGTGTTCGAGATGAACGACGGGCGCCTCCTTTCGAGCGAGGGGGAACCGGCCGGCGCGCGCCACGCCGGCGCCGACGACTCGGGGCTGTTCCTGGCGCGCGGCCCCCGGCTAGAGCTGCGCGACCCGGCGGCGTGAGGGGGCGGCTAGAATGGGGCGGACACAGCACACCGGGGCCAAGTCATGCGGATTAATTACGCGACTGAACTCGAAGGCGATCCGAAACTCCAGGAGCGGTTGCGTCGGTTCACAGCCGAACTCGAGAGTGTGATGGGGCCGGAGTCGGCCTCGCTCGCCACTGCCGAGTGGCAGTCGCTCGCCGACCAGAAGGGTCGGACTCTTTATCGCCTGACACTGAGTGACCCGTTCGGCCGCGGATCGGCGGACTTCAGCCCCGACGAAATCAACGCCCCACTCTACATGCGTCTGCGCCTCTACAAACTTTGGGGCGAGCTTCTCCGCGTTCAGAGCGACAAGCAGCACGAGAAAGTGAATCGGCTGTTCCGTGAACTCGTCACCGACAGGGAGTAACCGGCCATGGCGACCGGGACCGAAGAGATCGTCTACGAGTTAAGGACCGAGGTCGCCGTCCTCAAAAAAGAAGTCGCTCTGCTCACCGCAGCGAGCGACGCCGCCATCGACCTTGCCAGGCAGGTCGCCGTCCTGCAATCGCAACTCGCCGAGATGACCAAGACCCGCGACCTCTGGGGCCAGCGCGGCTGGGCCGTGTTCACCGTCGCCGTCTCGGCCGCCTTCTCGCTCCTCACCGGCACCGCCACCGCGGGACTGGCCTACTACCTCAACCTCAAGAAGTAGCCCGCCCCGGAGTCCGCCGTCGGCTACGTCGCCCACGAGGTGTACAAGGAGTTGACCGGCGGCGAAATGCCGGACGCCGGCATCGAGCAGCCCGCCGAATCCGCGGGCGACGACTGGGACTTCGACGACGCCGCGGAGGTCCGGCGCCGCCTCCCCAAGCTCGCGGCGATCTACCTGACGTGAGGAGCACCCGGTGCACGACCCCGACGACAGCGACCCCGCCGACGACTCGCCCGAGGCCGTCGTCCACCGCCAGCGCCTGCAAATCGCCGTCCTGGCCGAGCGCGTGGAACTCATGGCCGAGCAGTGCCGCGAGTACCGCCGCGTGACCGAGCAGGCTTCCGAGATCAGCGCCCGGATCGACGAACTCGCCCGCGCCGACCGGCGGGTCCGGCTCTTCGGCATCTCGTGGGGCACCGTCGCGGTCTCGACGCTGTTCTCGGTCATCGGTGGCCTCCTGGTCGCGCGGTTGCTCCCGTGACTGGCGCTTGACTCCGCGCCCGGCATCCGGTGAAATGCACGCCCTGCCCACGACCCGAACCGGAGCGCCGATGCGCCGAGTCCGCGCCGCCGTCGCCAGCATTGTCGCGCTCGCCGCGCTCGCCGTCGGTGGCCTGCTCGTGGCCACCTGGCCCCGGCCGCTGCCCGAACTCGCGCCGGCGCCGGGGTCCGGGTCCG
>CAXTPM010000120.1:1602-11019 GCA_964245865.1 uncultured Fimbriiglobus sp.
CGCCGCGCCGGCCGTCGGCTTATCGATCGACACCGGCGCCGGTCGGCCGCTGGGGGTGGCGATGGTGGCGCACCCGACCGACCCGAACCGGCACGCCCTGGCTGTGGCGCACGGCACCGACGCCTGCCCCGGCAGGCCCGGCGTGGCGGTCTACACCTCGGGCGACGGAGGCTCCACCTGGGCGCTGGCGTTCGACCGGTCCCCCGCGCGGCCCGACGAGTTCCTGTCGAGTCCCGCCCTCGCATTCGGCCCCGGCGGCGAGTTGTACTTCGCCTGCGCCCGCTACTTCGGCAAGGGCGTCCGCGCGCTCCGGCCCGGCGAAGCGGCCCTCCCGCCGCCGGACGCCGTGACGGTTGACTTGGCCGTCTCGCCCGATGGCGGCGCGACCTGGGAAGACCGCAGCGGCGTCGATACCTACCTCGGTGGCCTGCGCCTCGCGGTCGATCGCACCGCCGGGCCGAACCGGGGGCGAATCTACCTGGGCGGCAGCTTCGGCGGCGTCCGGGCCGAACTGTTTAGCTCCGCCGACGGCGGGCGGCTGTTCGCCACCGCCACGCAGTCGCGCCCCGTCGAGAGCGGTCGCCCCGGCCCGCTCGCGGTGCTGCCCAACGGCGAGGTGGTCGCGGCGTTCGCCGAGTTCGCGCCGCGCCTGCCGGGGCAACTCCAGATCGCCATCCTCCGCAGCGCCGACGGCGGGCGGACCTTCGAGCGGTCGTGGCTCCCGACGGAGTTCCGGCACGACCGCTACCGCTCGAACCCCGGCTTCGGCACCGCCGCGCCCGCGCTCGCGTCCGACCCCAACTCGAACCGGCTGGTGTGCGCCTGGGCCGACGGCGAGGCCGGCGACGGCCACTGCGTCCTCGCGTCGTCGTCGGGCGACGGCGGCAAGACTTGGGCCGACCCGGCGTCGATTAGCGAACAGCCGCTCGGCCCCGGCGACCCCGGCTGGCTCGCCGACGCGCCGGTCGCGGCGTTCAACGGAAGGGGCGTGGTGGCGGCGGCGTGGTACGACCGGCGCGGCCTGCCGGCCAGCACCGTCGGCCCCGGCGGTGTCATCACCACCCTGGGCTACAACGTCAGGCTGCGCGCGTCCGCCGACGGGGGCCGCACCTGGGGCCGGAGTGTGCAAGTGAATGCCATACCGGGTGCGGGCGACTTCGGCGAAGTCCGCAACGGCCTGTCGATCGTCGCCGACGCCGCCGGGCGCTTCCGCGTGGCGTGGCTGTCGGACGCGCCGGCGCCGATGCGGCTCTACACCGCCACCGTGGACGCGCCGGCCGGGGGCGAGTGAGGTGGGCGCGTTCCCGGCGAGTGAGGTGGGCGTCAGCCCCCGGTTGCAGTCCTGGGTAGAATTGAGCATGAGCCGGCGTGACTGCCGCACGGCCCTGGCCTGCAACCGGGGGCTGACGCCCGCCGGCTCGCCGGGAACCGCACCGGCGCGGAGACCACCGATGTACACTCCGACCCGCACGCCCGAAGGCTCGCCCGGCCGCTGCCGGGTCTGCGGCTACCGTTTCTATCTCGAAGCGTCGTGGCCGGGCGGGGATGCGCCGTGCCCGGCCTGCGGGTCGCTGGTGTGGGTCGGGCCGGTCGCGCCCCCCGTCATGCCCCCCGACGCACCGCCGAGGCTGCGGCGGCGGGCGCTGCGGGCCAACGCTGGGGTCGCCCTCGCCGCCGGATTCTGGCTCGCCGCCGCGGCGCTGCCGAACTCGGCGGAACTGTTCGGCCTCGGGGCGCCGGAGCTGGTCGCCCTCGGGGTGATCGCGCTCGTGCTGTTCTGGCGCGGGATCCGCTGACCGCCCCTCCCCCCGAATCGCGCTCTAGACTGCGGCACCCGCCCCGGAGTCCGCCGCCGTGAGTTCGCCCGACCCGAGTCCGCGCGGCCGCTACGACTACCTCGAAGGGCTGCGCGGCCTCGCGGCCCTGTACGTCGTGTTCTACCACGTCTGGCAGTCGCTCACCGTGCGCTCGCCCCGCAGTGCAGCGGTCGATTGGGCGCTGGGGTGGGCGGCGTCGGGCGTCCCGGCGGTGGCGGTGTTCATTACGCTTTCGGGGTTCCTGCTCACGCTGCCGGTGGCCCGGACGGGGACTCTGGCCGGGGGGCTGCGGGGGTTCGCGGCGCGGCGGGCGCGGCGCATCCTGCCGCCCTACTTCGCCGCTCTTGCGCTGGGGGCGCTGCTGGTGCAGGGGCTGCTCCCTGGACTACTCGACACGCCGGATGTCTACACCCGCGCGCTGCCCGCCGACGAGGTGCGGGAGAACCTCGTCGCGCACGCCCTCTTGGTGCACAACCTGTCGCGCGACGCGATCTACTCCCTGAACGGCCCGCTGTGGAGCGTGGCGACCGAGTGCCAGATTTACGCGGCGTTCGCGCTCGTGATGGTGCCGATCCGCCGGGCGGCGGGGCCGCTGGCGGCGGCGCTGGGCGGGCTGGGGCTGGCTGGGGCGGCGGCGGCGGTGCCGGCGCAGTGGGTGCCGCCGGGGGCGTGCCTGTGGATGGTCGGCTGCTTCGCGCTGGGGTCGCTGGGCGCCGAGGTGGCCGAGGGGCCGTGCCGCCGGGCGCTGGCGCGGGGGCCGTGGGGCGCCGCCGCGCTCGCCGCCCTCCTGGGAGTCATGTGGGTCGGCGCCGAGGCGACGGGGCACGTGCACCACTTCGACCGGGTGGCGAAGTGGTGCGCCCTGGCCTCGGCGGGTACGGCCGGGCTGCTGCTCGCGGCGCGGCGCGGCGACCGCTGGGCGCTCGGGGTCGCCGAGTTCCTGGGGAGGGCCGGCCCGGCGCGGCTGGGGGCGATGTCGTACAGCCTGTACCTCACGCACGGCCCGGTGCTCGGCGTGGCCGACGCGCTCCTGCGCCGCTCGGGCCTCGCCCCCGCCGAGCGCCTGCCGCTGATGGTGGGCGCCGCCGTGCCGGCGTGCCTGGCCGTCGCGTGGGGCTTCCACTGGGCGTTCGAGCGCCCGACGCTCGCCCCCCGCCGGGCGGCGCCCTAGTCTAAAGGGCCATGCACCCCAACAGCGCAATGCTCTTCGAGAAGTACGCCCGCCCCCGACTGAGTCCGGCGCTGCGCCTGCTGGAGATCGGCCCGGACACCGCCCCCTCGGGCTACTTCGCCCTCGCGGGGGCGGCGCGGCCGGGGGTGTGGGACACCGCCGACTTCCCGCGCGACTTCCCCTGCACGTTCACCCTCTCGCACGATTACCACTTCCCGATCCCCTCGGATGCCTACGACGTGGTGCTCTCGGGCCAGGTGCTGGAGCACGTCCGCAAGCCGTGGCGCTGGCTCCCCGAATTGGCCAGGGTGTGCCGGCCCGGCGGGCTGGTCGTCACCATCAGCCCCGTGAGTTGGCCGTACCACGAAGCACCCGTCGATTGCTGGCGCGCCTACCCCGAGGGGATGCGCGCGCTCTACGACGACGCGGGGCTGGAGGTGCTGGAGTGCGCGTGCGAGTGCCTGGAGGTGCCGCCCGGCACGCCGACCATCCCCGGCCGCTCGGCCACGCACGCGCTCGCCTGGCCCGCGTGGCGGCGCCGGCTGCTGCGCCGGCTCGGCGCCCCCGTCGAGGCGGCGTTCGACACCGTGGCGGTCGGGCGGAAGCCGGGCTAGTCGCGCCGAGTTAGAACAACTGCGGCCGGAGTGCGCCCAGCGTCGGCGCCCCTCCGACTCCGATGCGGCCGAGAAGTTCCGCGACTTCGGCGTCGGAGCGCCCGGCGGCGAAGCGGAACAGCGACGAGCGGACATAGGCGGGGTCGCTGTCGGCCGTGAGCCACTGCCGGCCCAAGCCCTCGGCTACCTCGCCGGTGGTGCCGCTGCCGGCGAAGATGTCCGCCACCAGGTCGCCGGGGTCGGTGAGGAACTTGACGAAGAACTCGGGGAGCGCCTTCGGGAATCGCGCCGGGTGCGGCGCAACGCCGTGCGCCTTGCAGTGCCTGAGGTACGCGGAGTTGCTCTCGGTGTTGGGGATTTGCAGCAGGTTCGAGGGAATCGCGCCTCCGTTGTCCTTGGCGAACCCCCGGCCGATGTCGTGCCCCGAGGGCCGGGCGTCGGGGGTGTAGAACGCGGCGGGGTCTCTCAGTAGCGTCTTCATGCGCTCGGAGTACGGCACCAGCACGTTGGATACGTTCGCCTTGGGCCACTCAGTTTTGGAAAGCCACCACACGGTGTTGACCGAATCCTTCGCGCGAATCTTGCGCTTGTTGACCCACTCGATGGGCGAGGGGAGTTTGCTGGGGTTGTGCCAGAAGAACTCCTCGGCCAGGTGGAAGCCGGTCTCCTCCACGAGCCGGATGAGCACTTTGTAGCTGTGCAGCGAGCGCACCGGCAGCCCCCGGCGGTACGCGCCGCCGAGGTCGAGCACATAGCTGCCCGTAGGCTTGAGCACGCGCCGCACCGCCGGGCCGAAGCCGCAGAGCCAATCGACGTAGTCGGATTGGTCCGGGTTGCCGTAGCTCTTCTCGCGCAACAGCGCGAACGGCGGCGAGGTCACCACCAAGTCCACCGAGTCGGCCGGAAGGTCGGCGAGCACTTCGAGCGCGTCGCCGTGGAAAGCCGCACCGAGCGGGGTGCGGAAGACGACTCGGGAGGGCATAGTCAGGGGGTTCCGGTGCGGGTGTTGCGCATTGTCTGTTGCGGGATCGTAAAGAATCGGTTCCAGTACGTCAATGCCAACGGATCGCGGCGACTTCACCCGACGCTTCGGCGAGCGCCTCCGGGAGTTACGCGAGGCGCGGGGCGTCTCGCAGGAGCAACTTGCGGCCACGGCGGGACTGCACCGCACCCACGTCAGCCTGATCGAGCGCAATCGCCGGGCCGTGCGGCTCGACACACTCGACAAGCTCGCCCAAGCGCTCGGCGTTGGGGCGACCGAACTGATTTCTTCGCCGGCGGCCGGCCTGACGGGCGAGCTTCCAGAACAGCCAGCCGCCACGGACCTCGCACGCCTCAACGAGCTATTCCCCGCCGTGCGGCAGTATCAAGAACTCGCCTCCCGCCACGGCATCGCCGACATCTTCCAGGACAACGGCGGGAAACTGCTCCAGACTCTGCTCATCCTCGGCCTCGCCGTCACGGGCAAACGGGAAGGCAACGACGCTAAAGACTTGGACGGTAACGAGTATGAACTGAAGACGGTTAACATCGGCCTGGCGAGTTCGTTCTCAACCCACCACCACTTGAACCCGGCCATTCTCCAGAAGTACCGGGCCGTTAAAGCCTGGTACTTCTCGATGTATCGGGCCATCGAGTTAGTCGAAATCTACCGCCTGACCCCGAACCAGTTGGAGGAAGCGTTCTTCGCCAAATGGGAGGCGAAGTGGTACGCGACGGGCGGGAAGGACATTAACAACCCGAAGATCGCCGTCAGATTCGTTCGGGCCAACGGCGAACTTGTCTACCAGGACGCGGACGACGGCAAGATTTAATAGGGGCCGGCCCCCTCACACCACGAACTCCACGAACTCCGCCCCCGGCACCGCGCGACTCAACTCGGCTTCGAGCATCGCCATCATCGGCCCGATCGTGGCGGGGCAACTGGCGCACGCCTCGCTCATCCTCACGGAGACTAGACCCCCGTCGAACTCGACGGCGGTCAGCCCGCCCGGCGGCAGCCCGAGGGCGGGGGCGGCGGCGTCGAGCGCCACTTGAATGCGGCCCAATAAATCGTCGCTCACGGCGTCCCCCATTCGAGTGCGAGTTCGCGGACTTCGGCCACGTCGCGGCGCAGTTGCTCGACTAGCTCGTTTCGACCGGCGAACGGCCGGGTGCCGCGCAGGAGCTGGCGGAACTCGAGTGCCAGTAGGGCGTCGTACAAGTCGCCGGTGAAGTCGAGCAGGTGGATTTCGAGCTTGCGCGCCCCCTCCCCGAAGGTGGGGTTCGGCCCGAGGTTCACCGCCGCGGCGTAAGCCCCGCCCGCCGGCAGGATTGCCCGGCCCGCGTACACCCCGTCGGCCGGGAGCAAGGTCGCCACGCCCTCAAGGTTGGCGGTCGGGAAGCCGATGGTCCGGCCCCGCGCCGCGCCGCGCCCCACCACCCCGCTCACCGAGTACGGCCTCCCGAGTAGCCGCGCGGCCGTCACCACGTCCCCGGCGGTCAGCGCCCGGCGGACGCGGCTACTCGACACCGGCTCGCCGCCGTCCAGGAGCGGCGGGACGATTTCGACCGCAACGCCGCGAGCGCCGCACAGCTCGCGCCGCTTGGCCGCATCCCCCTCGCGCGCCTTGCCGAAGCGGAAGTCGTAGCCCTCCACCACCGACGCGGCGCCGAACACGCCGAGTACGATGCGGTCGAGGAACCCCTCGGCGGAGAGCGCGAACAAGCCCGCGTCGGCCTCGAGCGCCACCGCCGCCGTCGCCCCGGCCGCTTCGAGTCGTCTCGCCCGCGTTTCCAGGGTCGTCAGCGGCAGTCTGGGCGGCAACTCGGGCCGCAGGAGTGTGACCGGGGGCGGGTCGAACGTTACCAGCACCGCCGGGCCACTCCCGGCGAGGCGGCGCGCGGCGCGGGCGAGTTCGGCGTGGCCCCGGTGGGCGCCGTCGAAGTTGCCGAAGCTCACGCAGCCGCCGCACAAGTGGGCGGGGGCGGGGGCGGTCCACGGCAGCCGAATGACGCTCATGCGCGGCGAAGTTCCCAGGGTGCGAACCCGATTCCAGCGGACATCTCTATAGTAGACGTGCCGGCGGGGGCCGGCCGGGCGATCGCGGGACCACTTCGCAGGGGTCACGAGGAAAGTCCGGGCTTCACAGGGGAGGGCGGTGGGTAACCCCCACCCCCGGCCGCGCGAACCCTCTTCCGGGCGGGCCGCGCACCAGCCGGGCGGGACAGTGCAACAGAAAGGATACCGCCTCTGGCGGAGTGGGGAGTGGGGAGTGGGGGGTGGGGAGAGAAGACCGACGGGCCGAGCTTCTTCGGTCTTCTCTCCCCACCCCCCACTCCCCACTCCCCACTCCCCAGCGGTAAGGGTGAAACGGTGCGGGGCTTCGGCCCTTAATGTAAGAGCGCACCAGCGGCAGGGTAACTTGCCGGCTATGTAAACCCCGCCCGAAGCAAGGCCGAACAGGGGGGTGGAGCGCCCCGCTCCGCAAGTACCTCCGGGTAGGCTGCTTGACCGCGCCGGGGAACCGGCCGGCTAGATAAATGATCGTCGCCGCGCCGTGGGTGACTGCGGCACGGGACAAGACCCGGCTTACAGGCCGGCCCCCGCCGACGCCGGAGTTTCGCGCGCGACCGGACCTTCCCGGCCCGGTTTCGCGCCCGCACAGCGCGACTTGGCGCGCCGGGACGCCCCGGCGCGTCTAGAGTCGTGGGAACCGACCGCCACCCCCGCGAGGGTGACTAGCATGTCCGACCGCGCCCCGCAGCATTCGCCCCGGCCCACGGGCCTGAGGCGCTACCGGGTGGTGCTGCACCGCGCCGCCAACACGGGACTACTCGCCGTGATGGGGGCACTCCGGGAATTGACTCGCTACGGCGAGGAAGAAGCGCGCGTGCGCATGTGGGAGGCCCACTTGCGCGGGCAGGCGGATATTTTAGATACGCACCTGGAGCGCGCCGAGCTGTACGTCGAGCAGTTCGCGGATCGCGGCCTGTTTGCGAGCATCGAGCCGGCGTGAGACGTGGTGCGTGGTTCGTGGCGCGAGAAGACAATGGATCGGCCCCACCTCGTCCTCAGTAGCCGCAACGCCAAGAAGCTGCGCGAACTCGTCGCGCTGCTCGGCGACCTGCCGATCCGTTTGAGCGACCTGACGCCGTTCCCCGACGCGCCGCCGGTCGAGGAAACGGGGGCGACGTTCGCCGAGAACGCCGCGCTCAAGGCGACGACCGTGGCGAGGGCGCTCGGTCTGTGGACCCTGGGGGAAGACAGCGGCCTAGTGGTGCCGGCACTCGGCGGCGGGCCGCGCGGCGAGCCGGGGGTCGATTCGGCCCTCTACGCCGGGGTCCACGGCGACGACGCGGCCAACAACGCCAAACTGCTCTCGCGCATGGCGGGGCTAGTGGGGGACGACCGCCGGGCGTACTACCTCAGCACGATCGCGCTGGCCAACCCCGCCGGGGAAGTGGTTGCTACCAGCGAGGGGCGCTGCCACGGCGTCATCGCGCCCGAGCACCGGGGGAGTGGCGGCTTCGGCTACGACCCGCTGTTTATGGTGAGCGAGTACCACGCCAGCTTCGGCGAACTCTCGGCCGTCGTGAAGCAGGCGCTCAGCCACCGGGCGCGGGCCGTCGAGCGCGTCCGCCCGGCGGTGCGGCGACTGGTACTGGGGCGAGCGTGAGCCAGTTGAACGAGCAGTTGCACGCGTTCATGGACTACCTGCGCACCGAGCGTCATGTCAGCCGTCATACCGTGTCGGCCTACTACCGCGACTTGACGCGCTACATCCTCTGGGTCACGCGCGCCAAACTCGCCGATGAGTCGGCGCCCACCATCCACGAGTTGGGCGCGTACCTCGGTTACCTCGCCGAACTCGACTTGGCCGCGCCGAGCGTCGCCCGCCACTTGGCGAGCCTGCGCATGTTCTACCGCTACCTGCGCCTCGAAGGCGTCGGCAGCGCCGCCACGCTCGACCTGCTCTCGAGTCCCAAGCTGTGGCAGACGGTGCCGCACGTGCTCTCGCCGGAGTCGGTCGAGAAGTTGTTGGCGGCGCCGCGCGAGGGCGAGCGCTTCTACCGGCGCGACAAGGCGGTGCTCGAAACCCTCTACGCCACCGGCTGCCGGGCGAGCGAAGTCGTGGGCTTGCGCACCGGCGACTTGCACCTGGGCGAAGGCTACCTGAAGTGCTTCGGCAAGGGGAACCGCGAGCGGCTGGTGCCCCTCGGCCGGCCGGCGGTCGCGGCACTAACGGCCTACCTCGCCGAGCGCTCGACGTGGCCGAAGGCGCCGGCGGCGACCGACCCCAGCGCGCGGCTGTTCGTCTCGAAGTCGGGCCGGCCCCTAAGCCGGGCGTGGCTGTGGGAACTCGTGCGCAAGTCGTGCCTCCGCGCCGGCCTCGGACTCGCGCCGTCGCCCCACACGCTTAGGCACAGCTTCGCCACGCACTTGCTCAGCGGCGGGGCGGACCTGCGCAGCGTGCAGGAGTTGTTGGGCCACGCCTCGATTCGGACGACGCAGCACTACACGCAAGTCGATGCCGGGCGGCTGAAGGCGATCCACGCGAAGTTCCACCCGCGGGCCGGCGGGTAGCGCGGCGGTTCGCTAAGATGCCGGCGACCCGCACTCACGGACGAGGCCGCCCCGATGCTCTTTTCGCTGACCCCGCTGGCCTACGCGCTCTTGGCCGGGCGCCCCAACCTGCCCACCGGCGAGTTCGTCGTCCCGCTCGTCCACGACCAGCCGTCGGGCTACACCAACGTTGCCATCACCTCGGCGAAGGGCACGCACTGGTTCTGCCTCGACACCGGCGCGCCGCGCTCGATCGTCGCGCCGTGGTAC
>CAXTPM010000121.1:0-10973 GCA_964245865.1 uncultured Fimbriiglobus sp.
GTCAGCAGGCCGATCTGCCGGCCGATCTCGCGCGCGGTCAGGGGCGTGTCGCCGGTGACGATCTTCACCTCGATCCCGGCCTTGCGGCAGGCCACAACCGCCGCGGGCACTTCGGGCCGCACGGGGTCGGCGATGGCGAAGAACCCGAGCCACACGAGCGATTGGGCCGTCTCGGCGAGGTCGCTCCCCGGCGGGGCGTCGGGCCGGTACGCCACGGCAATCGTGCGCATCGCGCGGGCCTGCAGGCCTTCGAGTTCGCCTAAGATTCGGGCGCGGGTCTCGGCGGTGAGCGGCGCCAACTCCCCGCCGCGCGGCAGCGACTCGCACCGGGCGAGCACTACCTCCGGCGCCCCCTTCACGTGCAGCACGCGAGTCCCCGCGCGGTCGGCGCCCAGGGTGGCCATGAACTTGCGCTCGGTCGAGAACGGCAACTGCGCCGCGACGCGGAACGCCGAGCGCTCGGCCTGGTAGTTCACCGCCTGCGCGTCGAGCCACACCAGAAGCGCCCCCTCGGTGGGGTTGCCCAGCGGCTTCAGGTGCCCGTCCTCGCGCGCCAGTTGCGCGGTCGAGTTCACCGCGATCGCCTCCACCACCCGCGCCCCCGGCGTGCCGGCGCCCGACGCGCCGAGGGGCGCGCCGCCGAGTCCTTCGAGGTGGGCTTCGAGTACCTGCATCTTGTTCTGGGTGAGCGTGCCGGTCTTGTCCGAGCAGATCACCGTCGCGGCGCCGATGGTCTCGGTGGCGTGCATCTTGCGCACCAGCGTGTTCTGCGCGGTCATGCGCCGCATGCTGTACGCCAAGCTCAGGGTCACGCTCATCGCCAGCCCCTCGGGGACCGCGACGACGATGATGACGACCGCGATCATGAAGTCGTTGAGGATCGCGCGCACCGCGCCGGCCGGGAACCACGCCGCCGGCTCGGGGGGGACTAGCCCCGCCGCGACCGCGCCGCCGATGCCGAGTGCCGCGATGATCGCCCCCGCGCCGAGCGCCTGCAGCCAGCGGCCGGCGGTGTCGCGCCCCAGCCACTCGGGCACGCCGACTTTCGCGCCGAAGGCGTGCAGGCCTTCGAGGCCGATCTTCGCCCAGACGCGCGCCAGTGCCACCAGTAGGCCCAGCCCCGCCGCCGCGAATACGGCCCCCTGCCCGGCCGAAAGCGCGATGTCGCCGTCCATTACGTCCCGCGCCACCAGGGCGGCGAAGGTGAGGCCCGCGATGGCCAGCCCGACTAGCCCGATGCCTTGCGCCAGCCGCGCCAGTTGCTCATTCAGTGGGGTTTCGTGCTCGGTCTCCTCGGTCGCCCGCCGCCCCAGCCGGCCCAGCTCGGTGCGGTCGCCGACCGAGTCGAGCCGCACCACCGCGTTGCCGTCGGCCACCATCGTGCCGCGCAGCACGTGGTGCGGCGGGTAGGCGTGGGCCTTGCCGTCGCCCTCCCCGGCCGCGCCCGCCGGCCGCTTCCTCACCGGCTTCGCCTCGCCGGTGAGCGACGCCTCGGCCACGGAGAGCGCGGTCGCGTCGAGCACCGTGCCATCAGCAGGGACTTCCTCGCCGCTCTCGATCAGCACCACGTCCCCGGCCACCAGGTCGCGCCGCGCGAGCGTGAGGAACTGCCCGGCGCGGATCGCCTTGACCGGCGTGTCGTCGTTGACTTGGTTCAAGACATCGAACTCGCGCGCCGCGCGGAACTCGTTAACGAACGCCAGCGTCGTGGCCAGCAGGATCGCCAGCACGATGGCAATGCCTTCGAGGTACTCGCCGCGCAGCGCCCCGACGCCGATCTGGATCGCGGCCGCGACCATGAGGATGCGGATCACGGGGTCGGCGAACTTCCCGAGCCACTGCCGCCACCACGGCTCGCGGGTGGGGGGCGTCATCACGTTGTGCCCGCCCGCGCGCCGGCTCGCCTCGACCTCGGCCGGCGCCAGGCCGGGGAAGCGCGCGGTCGGCGAACGCGGGTCGAGGGCGGCGGCGGTGGGCATGGCAGCGGTCGCGGGGGGAGGGTCGGGGAGCCTGGAGGGGTATTGTAGGGGCGGCAGGCTTCTCCTGTTCCCTCCCCCCCTGAGGGGGAGGGCTAGGGTGGGGGGTGACAGGCCCAGTAGGAAAGGGCCGGAACTGGGGGCGAGCTTTTCATTCTTGGCCAGCCACCCCCCACCCTAGCCCTCCCCCTCAGGGGGGGAGGGAACAAGAAAGTAGCCGTCGCAAGGACTCAAATGGCCCCCCTAGAACTCCGTCTCCCGCAGCGCCCGCCCGCCGAGGCGCAGCGGCACCACCACCGCCACGGCCGTGAGCGCCAGGCCGACCGGCACCCCCAGGTACGCCCACCCCGGCAGGCCGTCGCCGGTGCTGGCGAACTTGCCCCCGCCGGCCTTGGCGATGGCCGAGGCGTGCGCCGGGCCGACCACCGCGCCGACAACGAGTACCGTGAACATGAGGCCCAGCACGATGTTCACCGTGCCGCCAAAGCCGACGACGATCTTCGACGGGTCGGTCTCGCGGAAGTTGGGCATGTACGCGCCCAGCCCCACGTTCATCGCCGACAGCCCCACCGCCGCCGCCGTCACCGCCACGAGGTGCAGGAGCACCGCCTCGGGCGGCATCTCGATCATCAGGTCGCTCACGAGGATGAGGCCGGCGGCGAGGGCGGTCGAGAGCGTCGCGGCGAACGCGAACTTGCCGCGCAGTATCTGCATCCGGTCCACCGGCATCAGCCCGAGTATCCAGAACTTGCGCCCCTCGAGGCTCACCAGCGGGAAGATAAACCGGCTCAGGATCGCGCACAAGAATACCGATGTCGCCGACACGCAGATTAAACTCACGGCGAACTTATCCAGGCGTGCCAAATCATTCTTGACGAGCTGCCGGAAGTTCATCGCCATCAGCATGAGTAGCCCGCCGAATACTGCCAAGAGCGCCCACTGCGACGGGTCGCGGCGGAAGGTGCGGAAGTCTTTCTCGATCAGGATGCGCGTCGGCTTATCCAGGTAAAATACACTCGCGCGCATGATTTTGTCGAGCGTGCTGGCCCGGTACACTTTGCCCCGGCTGCCGCCCCCGGCGAGGCGGTCGAACGCGGTGCGGTAGTGCAGGCGCGCGACTCCGGCCGCGGCCAAGTAGCCGACCAGCCCGTTGCTCCAGAGCATCGCCAGGCGCAACAGGGCCGACCCGCCGTCGCCGCGCGCCGCGTCGAGGATTCCCTGGGTCGCCCAGTGACTCGGGGCGTAGGGGTTCGACAGGAACGCGAACTGCCCCAACAACCCCTCGACCTCGTTCTTGCGCGAAGTCTCGACCGTGCTGCGCAGCGCCCGCAGCACGCGCACGCCCCACACGCCGCCGACCAACATCAGCGCGACGCTAGCGTAGATGAGCACCTGCTTGCGGCTCTTCGGCAGGTAGCGCACCACGAGTAGCATTAATAGCGCCGACACCGCGCCGGGCAGGATCACGAACCCGAGTAGATAGAACGGCAGCAGCAGATAAAACCACGCCGCCGCCCCGGCCACCAGCCCGTAGGCGACCAAGATCGGCACGCCGAGGATCAGGAACGCCCACGAGCTGAACCCGACCGCGGCCTGGAACTTCGTGGCGAAGATTTCGTCCGCCCGCGCCGGCGTAGTCAACAAATATCTCGCCTCGGGCGCGGTGAACAAGCTCGCGTACAAGATGATGCCGGTGCTGAACACCAGCATCACACCGAGTGTAAAGAACAGCATGTCGAACAGCCCGCCGACGATCAGTCCCTTCACGGGAATCTTGAACGCGAACAGACTGTGAATGCCGTACCAGCTCATGCCGAATACGAACGCGGCCACCACCAGACTGGTGAGCACCATCGTGACCAAGCGCACCAGCCCCGTGGCGACGAGCACGCGCAAGCCGTTGCGCACCAAGCGGTAGCGGAGTTGGCGGAACAGCCGGGCCTGCGACGGGGCGGGACTCGCCGGGGCGGAGTCGCGCGGCACCGGCGGCGGGGCGAGGGCGTTGGGCATGTCAGTTAGTAGTAAGTTAGTAATAGTGGGAGTTAAGACAGAACTCGAAAGCCCGGTGACGACCGTCGCCGGGTCCGCCCCCGACTGCATGCTAGTCCCGCGGCAAGTGCGGCGGCGGGTATAGCGTGAGGCGCAGCCCGAACGGGTCCAGATCGACCGACGCATCCTCCGAAAGCGCCTTGATGTTGCAGCGGTGCCGCACTAACTCGACCCAGCCCTCGGGCGGCAGTGCCGAGTAGTGCCCGTCGCCCGGCCCCCCCTTGCCCAAGAGTGTCGCGTCGCCGGCGGCATCGACGTTCAGGTACTCTGTCTCACCGATGCGGTAGTCGCGCCGGAAGCCGCCCCGCCCCGCCGGCGGCTCGACGCAGCGCCGGTGCGGCCGGGTGTGGCTCCAGTACAACGGCGACTGCGCGGCCAAGCTGGGGTCGAGGTGGTCCGAGCCGCCGCGCACGCGCACGCCGCCGCGCAGCACCAGCATCTCGCCGAGCATGAGTGCCGGCCACAGGCTGCCAGTGACGGCGATCGGCTCCCCGGTGTCCGGCAATGTCTCCGCGCCCACGATCTCGTGCAGGAAGGGCGTAAACGGCCTCTCGCCCACCGCCGTCAGCCCCAGCCCCTCGGCGAAGCGGGCGAACTCCGGCGCCGTTAGGCCATCCGAGAGCCAGCCGCTCGCGGAGGGGTCGTCGCTGTCGGTGAGTTGGAACTGGTTCAAGAGCGCGTCGAACACCCGGCCGAGCGCGGCCAGCCGGTGCAACTCGTCCGGCGAAACCGGCGGGAACGGCGTGCCGGGGCGCGCGGCCAGCGCGGCCAGCCACTCGACTTCGCCGCCGTTCGCGCACAGCCACGGCGCCAAAACTTCGGCGTAGACCTGCTCGCCCTCGTACCCGCCCAACTCGGCGACGAGCGCCCGGTACGTCCCCAGAGTCGCGTCCAAGTCGGCCCCCTCTAGCTCGCGGTCGCCGGGTCGGATTCGGCGGTGATCTTCAGGAACAGCTCTTCGAGGTTCCCACCCATCGCGGTGCGCTCGCGCAACTCTTCGAGGGTGCCCAGGCCCAGCATCTGCCCGTGGTCGATGATGCCGATGCGGTCGGCCAACTCTTGGGCAATATCCAGCGTGTGCGTCGAGAGGAACACCGTCACCCCGGCGTCGCACTGCTCGCGCAAGAGTGTCTTGAGTTCGCGGATCGACTTGGGGTCTAGACCGACGGTGGGTTCGTCGGCGATGAGGAGCTTCGGCCGGTGCGCGAACGCGGCGGCGAACACCGTCCGCTGCCGCATGCCGTGCGAGTAGCGCTCGGTGAGGTCGTCCAGGAAGCCGGCGAGGTGGAACTGCTTCGTGACTTCCGCGATGCGCTCGCGCGCCAGCTCGCGGTCGAGGCCGTACAAATCGCAGGTGAACTGCAAGAACTCGCGCCCGGTCAGCTTCTCGTACAGGTAGGGCTGGTCGGGCACGTAGCTCATCAGTTGCCGGGCCTTGTCGCCGTCAACGCTCAGGTCGTAGCCGCCGACGCGCACCGTGCCCGTGGTCGGCTTCAGGAGGCCGCAGAGCATCTTGATTGAGGTCGTCTTCCCCGCGCCGTTGGGGCCGAGGAACGCGAACAGTTCGCCGTCGGGCACCACCAGGTCGAGGTCTTTGACCGCGACGTGGGTGCCGTAGCGCTTGTTGACGCCGGCGAACTCGATCATGGACAAAGCTCCCGTTAGTCCTGCCGCTCAAAGCGCACCACGATGTCGCCCAAGGTCGCCTCCTGCCGCATCACCCGGCCGTCGTCGAGGCCCACCCAGGTCCGCGCCGCGCCGCGCTCGGAGCGGTAGTCGATGCGCCAGCAGCGCGCCTGCTCGGCCCTCGGCCGCTCGACCCATTCGGAGTCGCGCGCCACCTCCGCCAGAAACTCGCGCGGCCCCGACGCGCCGACGAGGCCGTTGATGAGGTTCGAGCCTTTGTCCTTCAGCAACTCTTTGACCAGGGCGTTGACCGCCTCGCCCAAGGGGTTCGACTCGCGCACCACCCACGTCTGCCCCGGCCGCACGTCGCGCAGGCGGTTCACGGGCATCAGCGGGTTCAGCACTTGGCCCGACTCCACGGCCACGGGGTCCAAATCGCGGTCGATCACCGGCGACTTCGCGTTCACGGGGTAGTGGATGGTCAGGCGGCTGCGCAGCACCCCGCCCACCACCCCGCCGTCGAGGTCGGCCTTCGCCCGCGCCAGTTCGACCGGCCCGGCCTTCACCGCCAACTCGCCCTGCATTCGCTGCCCGCGCAGTTGCCCGGCCCGCGTCACCGTCACGGCGGTATCCAGCGCCGGCACGTCGATGACTAGCCCCTGCAGCCCCGTGTCGAGTTGCAGTTGGCTGTAAGTGTTCACGAACCGAAATCCGTCGTCGGCCGCGAGGTACTCCATGCGCGTGCTCAGGGTGCCGAGTTTGACCCCATTTTGGGTGATGGTCCAGCGCGTCGGCGCCTGCTGCGTCGCCTCATCGACCAGATCAATCTGGTACGGCGGCGGGGCGCTCGCCAGGTACTTGGGCAGCACCTCGCGCGACAGGAACAGGCCCGTGGTGCCGAGCCAAAACAGCGCGATCAGGGCGACGACGGGCCGCGACGGCATGGGCGCTTTCCCCTTGTGGCACTGCCTAGGACTATGGTAGCGGGGGAGGCGGGGGAAGCGAAGTGTGAAGTGCGAAGAGTGAAGTGTGAAAGGAGGACAGGCGGGCCATCGCGGTGCCTTCTGTCCTCCTTTCACACTTCACTCTTCGCACTTCACACTTCGCTTCCCCCTTCCGCCTTACAATACCCCATCCTCTCCCCAAGTCCCCCGGTGCCGTATGATCGTCGGAGTCCCCAGCGAAGTGAAGTCCGACGAGTACCGCGTGGCGCTCACGCCCAACGGCGTGGAGGAACTCGCCCGCGCGGGCCACGCCGTCCTCGTCCAGAGTGGCGCCGGCACCGGCTCGGGCATCCCCGACGAGCACTACGCCAAGCACGGCGCCGAGATCGTTGCCACGGCATCCGAAGTCTGGGGCCGCGCCGACTTGGTGGTGAAGGTCAAAGAGCCGATGCGCGCCGAGTGGCCGATGCTGCGGCCGGGGCAGGCGGTGTTCACCTACTTCCACTTCGCCGCTGATGAAGAACTCACCCGCGCGGTGATGGACTCGGGCATCACGGCCATCGCCTACGAGACCATCAAGGACGCCAAGGGGTCGCTGCCGCTCTTGACCCCCATGAGCGAAGTCGCGGGCCGCATGAGTATTCAGGAGGGCGCCAAGTACCTCGAACGCCCCTTCGACGGCCGCGGCATCCTCTTGGGCGGCGTCCCCGGCGTCGCCCCTGCGACTGTGACCGTGCTCGGCGGAGGGATCGTCGGCGCGAATGCCGCGAAGGTCGCCGCCGGACTCGGGGCGAGCGTGTACATTCTGGATGTCAACCTCGACCGACTGCGCTATTTAGATGATGTGATGCCCGCCAACGTCACCACGCTATTCAGCAACCGGCACAACATTTTGGACGCCATCGGTCGCTCGGACCTCGTGATCGGCTCGGTGCTGATTCCGGGCGCGCGCGCCCCGCACCTGGTGGGGCGCGACGACTTGAAGCTCATGCCGCGCCGCGCGGTGGTGATCGACGTGGCGATCGACCAGGGCGGCTGCTTCGAGACGAGCCGGCCGACCACGCACGCGAAGCCGACCTACATCGTCGATGACATCGTGCATTACTGCGTGACCAACATGCCCGGCGCGGTCGGGCGCACCAGTACCTACGCCCTCACCAACGTGACGCTGCCGTACGTACTGCAACTGGCGCAGAAGGGCGTGGTGCGGGCGACTCAGGAGAACGTGGGCCTGGGCGCGGGCGTGAACGTGCGGGCCGGCCGGGTAACGAACGCCGCCGTGGCGGCGACGTTCGGCCTCGAAGTGGCGCCCGCAGCCTAATGGTGGCATAATACCATGACGCCGCCACGACCCGTTTCGGTGAGCGACTTGACGGCGTCCGTCAAGTCGAGCCTCGAAAGCGACTTCGCCGAGGTCCGCGTGCGCGGCGAGGTCACGAACCTCACCCGCGCCGCCTCGGGCCACTATTACTTCAAGCTCAAGGACTCGGGCGCGATCGTCGACTGCGCGATGTGGCGCAGCTTCGGCATGCGGCTGCGCTTCGAGCCGAAGGACGGCCTGGCGGTGGTCGCCACCGGCGGCGTGAGCGTCTACGCCCCGCGCGGCGGCTACCAGCTCATCTGCACGGGCCTGGAAGTCGAGGGCGAGGGCGCCGCGGATTTGGCGCTGCGGCTGCTGCGCGAGACGCTCATGGCCCGCGGCTACTTCCGCCCCGAGCGCAAGCGGCCGCTCCCCATGTTCCCCGTGCGCATTGCACTGGTGGCTAGCCCCACCGGCGCGGCGATCCGCGACATGCTGGAGCTACTGCGCTCGCGCTGGCCGGTGGCGGAGGTGATCGTCAGGCCGAGCCGGGTGCAGGGCGACGGCGCGCCGGAGGAGATCGCGGCGGCGCTTCGGCAGTTGAACCACTACCACCTGGTGCAGCTCAAGCTCTGCGCGGTGGTGCTCGGCCGCGGCGGCGGGAGCGCCGAGGACTTGGCGGCGTTCAACACCGAACTGGTGGCGCAGGCGGTGTTCGAGTCGGCGGTGCCCGTGGTGTCGGCGGTGGGGCACGAGACCGACGTGAGCCTGGCCGACATGGTGGCCGACTACCGCGCGCTCACGCCGTCGGAGGCGATCGTCAAGCTAGTGCCGAACCACCTGCAACTCGCCGACGAGTTGAACCAACGGGGTGTGAGGCTGCGCGAGGCGCTGCACGTCCGCTTCGAGTTGGCCCGGCAGCGGCTCGACCTGCTGGCCGCGCGCCCGGCGTTCCAGCAGCCCCTGGCGAGGGTGCGGCAGTCCGAGCAGCGGCTGGACGAGTTGGCCGGGCGGCTGGGGCGCGCGGCCGAGCAGTCCCTGGAGACCCGCCGGCTGAGGCTCTCAGGAGTCGCCGGCCGACTTTCGGGGCTGTCGCCCTTGAACGTGCTGGCGCGCGGCTATAGCCTCACCCGCACCGCCGAGGGCGCGGTGGTGAGCCGTGCCAGCGGGCTAGTGCCGGGCCAACTGCTGACGGCGCGCTTCGCCGAGGGCGAGGCCGAGGTGCGCGTCGAGCGCGTGATCCCCCAGGGCCAGTCATGACCGCCGAGCCGCCGGACCAGTTCGAGCGCGCCTTGAGTGAACTCGACGAGATTCTGCGCTCGCTCGAGGACGGCACCGCCACGCTCGAAGAATCGCTGAGTCGCTACGAGCGCGGCGTGGAACTCCTGCGCGGCTGCTACGCGCAGTTGCAGCGGGCCGAGGGGCGCGTCAAGCAGCTCACCAAGCTCACCGCGACCGGCGAGGCGACGTTCGCGCCGTTCGAGCACACCTCGGCCGTCGAGAAGCCGGCCCGCATCCGGGCCGACGACCCGCGGCGGGGGGCGAAGCCGGCACCGCCGCCCGTGGGGAGGTTGGGGGACGACGAGCTGCCGTTCTGAGACGAGGGGAAACCGATGACGCCGAAGTCGCTCGAACTGCCGATTCGGTCGCTGACGATTGACACCGTGGACGCCGGCGGCGTGGCCCTGGTGATCGACCCGCCGCTGACTCTGGACGTGGCGCCGGACACCGACGCGCCGGGCCTACTCGCCGTCGAGAGCGCGGAGTTGGGTCTGTCCGCCGCCGGGGCGACCCCGGACGAACTGGCCGACGAAGTCGCGGCGGCGCTGGCGTTCCTGTGGCGCGAGTACGCGCTGGCAGACCCGGCGACACTCAGCCCGGCGGCGCGGCTCTTGCGCGGGCGGCTGCTTCTCCGGCTGCGGGAGCGCTAATGCCCCGCGACCGGCGCGATGTCGAGCGCGGGTTGCTCGCAAAAGGATTCGTCCAGACCGGGGGCGACCACCATTTCTTCACGTGCCACACGCTGGGCGACCTGAAAACGCCGGTGTTCACTAAGACCAGCCACGGCGCACGCGAGATCGACGACGGACTGCTTGGCCGCATGGCCCGCCAGTGCCGACTCACGCGGGGTGAGTTCCTGGCGCTCGTAGATTGCTCGCTGAGCCGCGAGGACTACGAGGCGCAGTTGGTGGCCGGCGGGCACGTCTAGTTTATTTGCCCCGGAGTCTTCGACCGATGTCCAAGCGCGTGCTGTTCGTCTGCGAGGGCAACCTCCACCGCAGTCCCACCGCCGAGCGGTTGTACTCGGCCACGCCGGGCATCGATGCTCGTTCAGCGGGGCTGTCAAATCTGGCGCGCGTGCAAGTCACCGACGATCTGGTGGCGTGGGCCGATGTCGTCGTGATGGAGCGGCGGCTTTTGCGACTGCTCACTCGGCGCTTCCCGGCGGCGGTCGATGGCAAGGAAGTCGTCGCGCTCGGCGTGCCGGATAATTTTCAGCGGGACCAGCCGGAGTTGGTGGCGCTGCTGACCGAGAGGTTGGCAGCGGTGTTGGGGCCGTTCGCCGGCCCTACTTCCGCCCCCCTGCGTACCGCAGCGGCAGCCACGCCCCGTCCTGCGTACTGCTCGCCACGGCCTGCGTGATGAACAGCATCCCCTCCGCCCCGTCGTAGACGTTGGGGTACACGGTGTCCTTCGGCTCGAACTTCGCCCCGGACGCCCGCAAGACCATCGCGTCCATCGCGGCGGTGTAGACCCCGGCGAACGCCTCGAAGAAGCCCTCGGGGTGGCCGCTGGGTAGCCGCGTGGTGGCGGTCGCCATCGCGCCGAGGTACGGCCCGCCGGCGCGGGTGTAGATTTTCGCCGGCCCGCCGTTCTGCCGCACGAATAGCTGGTTCGGGTTCTCTTGGTGCCACTCGAGCGACGCCTTAGTGCCGTCGATCTCGATGCGCATGTCGTTCTCGCGCCCGTGGCTGACTTGGCTCGCGGTGACGGTGCCGAGCGGGCACCCGGAAGTGCGCCATCGCGCCCATTACGTGACGAAGAACGCGGGCGGCCGCGGCGCCGTGCGCGAAGTCT
>CAXTPM010000122.1:0-8175 GCA_964245865.1 uncultured Fimbriiglobus sp.
CGGCGTCGGCGCGTGCGTCGGCGACTTCGACAACGACGGCCGGCCCGACCTCTTGATCACCGGCGTCGGCGGAGACCGCCTGTTGCGGAACATCGACGGCCACTACTTCGAGGACGTGACCGCCAAAGCCGGCGTCGGCGGGTCCGGCGGCTGGCCCGCGTCGGAGACCTCGGAGCAGTTCAAGAAGCACGCACCGCCGATCCCGTTCGGCACCTCCGCGACATTCGTGGACTACGACGGCGACGGCAAACTCGACCTGTTCGTCTGCCGCTACGTCGCCTGGAGTCCCGCGCTCGACCTGGGCATCAAGAGCACCCTCACCGGCATCGGCCGCTCGTACCAGCAGCCGACCTCGCTCGAAGGGAGCCAAAATGCCCTGTACCGCAACCGGGGCGACGGCACCTTCGAGGACGTGACCGAGAAGGCCGGCGTCCTCGTGGCCGACAGCGAGGGGACCGGCGCCGAGGCGCGCCGGCGCGGCGTCGGCAAGTCGCTGGGGGTGGTGGCGTGCGACGCCGACGGCGACGGCTGGCCGGACCTCGTGGTCGGCAACGACACGGTGCGCAACTTCTTCTTCCAGAACGTCCCCGACCCCAACAATAAGGGGGGCCGCAAGTTCCTCGAGCGCGGCGTGGAGGCGAACGCGGCCTACCCCGACGGCACGCCGCGCGGCGCCATGGGGATCGACGCGGCCGAGTACGCGCCGGGCAAGCTCGCCGTCGCCATCGCCAACTTCGCCAACGAGCCGACGACGTTCCTCACCGTGAACAGCAAAAAGCCGCTCACCTTCGCCGATCGCGCGTCGGCGGTGGGGCTGCTCGGCCCGAGCCGCGGCCCCCTGAAGTTCGGCACCCTCTTTTTCGACTACGACCTCGACGGCCGGGCGGACCTCGTGACCGCCAACGGGCACATCGAGCCGGAGATTCAGAAGGTGCAGGCGAACCAGGCCCACGCCCAGCCGACGATGCTGTTCTGGAACACCGGCGACCCCGGCCGCGTGTTCGAGCCGGTCACGGAGGGCGCCGCCGGGCCGGACCTCTTTAAGCGCGTGGTCGGGCGCGGCATCGCGGTGCTCGATATTGAGGGCGACGGCGACGAGGACATCGTCATCACCAGCAACGGCGGCGCGCCCCTGATCCTGCGCAACGACCAGAAACTCGGCCACCACTACTTGCGCCTCAAGCTCGTCGGCGACGGCAAGACGGTGAGCCGCGACGCCTTCGGCGCCGAAGTCACCGTGACGGCCGGGGGGCGGACGGTCAAGCGGCAACTGATGGCCGGGCGTGGGTATCTTGGCCAGAGCGAGCAAGTAGTGACGGTCGGCCTCGGGACTGCCGAGAAGGTCGATTCGGTGTCGGTGCGCTGGCCGGGCGCCGACGGCAAGCCCGAAGGTTACAGCGGCCTCGCGGTGGACCGCACGCACACGCTCGCCCAGGGGCAGGGGAACCGATGACCGCCCGCCGACTCGTGCCCGTTGCCCTGCTGCTCGTCCTACTCGGGGCCGGCGCCTACCTGCTGCTGGCCCGGCGCCCCGCGGCCCCCGCGCCCGACCCCGCGGCGGCGAGCGGGGCGCTGGCGCGCGGCGTCGGGCACATGGAGCAGTTCCAATACCTGCAAGCCGCCGAGCAGTTCGCCGAGGCCGAGCGCCTGATGCCCGGCTGGCGCCCGGCGCGGCTGAACCGCGCGATCGCCTTATACAACGCCAACGCCGGCCCCGGCGACCCGCTGCTCGACGAGGCCGTTGCGATCTTCCGCGAACTAGTCGCCGCCGACCCGGCCGACGCGCACGCGCACTACAACCTCGGCGTCATCCAGCAGTTTCGGGGCGAGTACGCCGAGGCGCAAGCGCACTTCAAGCGGGTGGTCGAACTCGACCCGGCCGACGCGCACGCCTGGCTCTTTTTGGGCACCAGCGACCCGGACTCCGCGACCTCCCCCGAGAGCCGCCGCTGCTACGAGACCGCGCTGAAGCTCAATCCGTACTTGAACCAGGCCCGCTACCGCCTCGCCACGCACGTCGATCTGTTGGGCGACCCGGCGCGGAAGGACGCCGAGTTGAAGCTGTTCAACGCGCTCAAGGTCGCCAACTGGGAGGACGAGAGCCGCGAGAAGTACACCGAACTGGGCAAGTACGCCGCCGTGGTCGCTGAATCCCCGGCCCCGCCCCCCGCCGTCGGCCCGCCCCCAACGTTTGCCCCCGCCCCCAAGCTCACGCCGCTGCCGCCCACGCCCGGCGGCGGGGCGATGATCTTGTTCGACTTCGACGGCGACGACAGGCCCGACGTGCTGCTGTTGGGCTGCGGCGGGCGCGACGTGCTCTTGCGCAACACCGGCAGCGGCTTCGAGGAGATCAGCAACAAAGCCGGGCTGTCCGGCCCCGGCCACACGGGCGGCGCGGCCGGCGACTTCGACAACGACGGCAAGCCGGACCTGATCCTCGTCGGGTCGAACGGCACCATGCTGCTGCGCAACGCCGGCGGCAAGTTCGAGGACGTGACCGCGACGGCCGGACTCGCCGAAGTCGGCACCTCCACCGCCGCGGCGTGGCTGGACATCGACCAGGACGGCGACCTCGACTTGCTGCTGTGCGGCCCCACGGGGTTGGCCCTGTTCTTGAACACCGGCACCGCCCCGCCGCGCCGCGCTGACGAGCCGGCCGCGGCCCTCACCGCCGCGTTCAAGCGCTTCGACTGGCCCGCCGAATTGCTGCCGCCGGGGCCGGTCACGGGCGTCGTGGCGGCCGACTTAGACGGCGACGGCGATGTCGATCTGCTCGTGCTCTCCGCCGACAAGCCGCCGGCCGCGGTGACGAATGACCGGCTGCTGCGCTTCAGGCGCGGCACCGCCCTCACCAACCGGCCGGCGCCGTTCGGGCTAGTGCTCGACGCCGCGTCGTCGGACCAGTCGAGCGTGCTGTTGCTCGGCGACCCGCCCACACTCGTGACGCTGCGGCCCGAAACGCCCGGCGCCAACGACTCGCCGCTGCTGCGGCAGGCGAGCCGCTGCGACCTCGACCGGGACGGCCGGGCGGACGTGATCGGCCTTACCACCGATGGCGCGGCGGTCTACCTGCAGGGCGACGGGCGGGGCAAACTCTCGCGCCGCGCCGGCACCTTCCCCGACGCCGGGAAACTACTGGCTGTCGCGGCGTGCGATGGCGATGGCGACGGCGTGCCGGACCTCGTCTGCTGGGCGCCCGACGGGCTGCGCGTTTATTCGGGGATCGACAACGGCAACCACGCCGTGAAACTGAAACTCACCGGCAAGCGCGACAGCTCGAACGCCGGCGTCGATCAGAAGAACCTGCGGGCCAACACCGACGCCACGGGCGCGAAGGTGACGGCGATGGCCGGGGCGCTGACCGCGCGGGCCGAAATCACGACGCTCTCGGCCGGGCCGGGGCAGTCGCTGTTGCCCCTCGAACTCGGCATCGGCCGCGCGACGGTCGCCGACGCGGTGCGGATTCGCTGGCCCGACCTCGTGGCGCAGGCCGAGTTGGCGGTGCCCGCCGGGAGCCTGGCTCGGATCGGCGAGACCAACCGCAAGCCGACCTCGTGCCCCGTACTCATGACCTGGGATGGCGCGAAGTGGGTGTTCGTCACCGACTGCCTCGGCGGCGGCGCGCTCGGCGAGCAAGGCCCGGACGGCTCGGTACGCCCCTCGCGCCCCGACGAGGCCGTCGTCCTCCGGCCCGACCAACTGGGCACCAGGGACGGCAAGTACCTGCTGCGCGTCGCCGAGCCGATGGACGAGGTGCTGTACCTCGACCACGCGCGGCTCGACGTGATCGACCACCCGGCGGGCGTGACGGTGCTGCCCGACGAGCGCTTCGCCGTCGCCGACCCCGCCCCCACCGGCAAGCTCGTGCGCCTCGGCGCCAAGCGGTTCCCCCGCAGGGCGACCGACCACCGCGGCCGGGGCGTGCTGAGTGCGCTGCTCGAAAACGACGGCCGCACCGCGAGCGACTTCGCCAAGCGCAGTTGGCTCGGGTTCGCCGAGAATCACCACGTCGAGTTCGACTTCGGCGAACTACCGCCCGGCAAGCTGTGGCTGGTGCTCGCGGGGTGGACCGACTACCCGTACCCCGAGTCGATCCTCGCCGCCTCACAAGCGGGACTCACCCCGGTGTGGCCGGTGCTCGAGCGGCCGACCGCGACGGGGTGGGAGCCGGTCGCGGAGATCGGCCTGCCCGCCGGGCTACCCAAAACGATGACGGTGCCGCTGCCCGCCGGAGTGGGTGGCCGCTTCCGGCTGCGCACGAACCTGCAAGTCCACTTCGATCAGGCGTACCTCGCGGCCGAGGAGCCGGGCGAGGCGCGCGTCACGAGCCTCGCGCCGTCGTCGGCCGTCTTGAGCCATCCGGGATTCGTGCGCGAGTTGCCTGGCAACCCCGTGGCCTACGACCCGGCCCGCCTCGAGGCGGTCGCGGTGGGCAAGTGGGCCGGCAGCCTTACCCGGCTGGGCGACGTAACCGAACTCGCCGCGGGCGTGGACGACCGCTACGTGCTCGCCGGCCCCGGCGACGAGGTGTTCGTCGCGTTCGACGCCGCCAAGCTGCCGCCGGTGCCCGCCGGCTGGACGCGCTCGTTCGTCCTGCGCGTGGCCGGGTACTGCAAGGACACCGCGCCGACGACCCTCACCGGCGGGCAAGTCGGCCCGCTGCCGCACCGGGCGATGACTAGCTACCCGTGCGCGGAAGCGGAGGGGGCGGCGCGGGATCGAGAGGTGTGGCACACGCGTCCGGCGGGGCGCTAGCGGACGTGCCGCCGTCTGATACAATCGACTCGCCCCCCGACCAACGCCCCCAACTCTCCCCTGGGTGCCGCCGCCGTGACCGACCGCCGCACCCTCCTCGCGCTCGCGCTGCTCGCCCTCCCCGCCGGGGGCGGCTGCGGCGACAGGCAGTCGGCCACCACCACGCCGACAACCCCGGCAGTCGCCGCAGCAGTTGAGTCGCCGCCGTGGTTCCAGGACGTGACGGCCGCCAGCGGGGTCGAATCGACCTACCATAACGGCGAGGAAGTCCAGCCGCCGCACCTGAGTATCCTCGAATCACTCGGCGGCGGCGTGGCGGTCCTCGACTACGACGGCGACGGCAAGCCGGACCTGTACTTCCCCGGCGGCGGGCAGTTCACGGGGAGCGACAACCGCACCATCGCGGGGCGCCCCGGCAAGCTCTACCGCAACCTCGGGGGCTTGCGCTTCGCCGATGTCACCGCCGAGGCGGGCCTCGCCACGCTGGCCGGCGGTTCGCCGTGGTTCTACTCCCACGCCGCGGCCGTCGGCGACTTCGACCGCGACGGCTTCCCGGACCTGCTCGTCACCGGCTACGGCCGGGTGGCACTGTTCCGCAACGCCCCCGCCGCCGACGGGGGGCGGCGCTTCGAGGAAGTCACCGAGAGGGCCGGCCTCGCCGGCAAGGTGAAGTGGGCCACGAGCGCGGCGTTCGCCGACTTCGACGGCGACGGCTTCCCGGACCTCTACGTCTGCCAGTACGTCGATTGGGGCTGGGCCAACAATCCCAGTTGCAGCCTCGACGGCAAGACGCCCGACACCTGCTCGCCCAAGAAGTTCGCCGGCTACCCGGCGCTTTTGTTCCGCAACCGGGGCGACGGCACGTTCGAGGAAGTCGCCGCGCGGGCCGGCATCAACCGGGCCTCCGACGGCGCGGACCTTAGCCCCGTCTCCAAGGGGCTGGGCGTGGTGGCGGTCGATCTCGACGGCGACGGCCGGCCCGAAATCTACCAGGCCAACGACACCACGCCCAAGTTCCTCTACGCCAACCGCTCGACACTCGGCAGCCTTAAGTTTGAGGAGGTCGGCATGCGCGCCGGCGTGGCAGTCGATGGCGGCGGCGGCGCCAACGGCAGCATGGGCGCCGACGCCGGCGACCCCGACGGTACCGGCAGGCCGAGTTTGTGGGTGACCAACTACGAGAACGAGTTGCACGGCCTGTACAAGAACTTCTCGGCCGGGGGGCGGCTGTCGTTCCTGTTCAACACTCCGGCGAGCGGGATCGCGGCCATCGGCCAGAAGTACGTGGGGTGGGGCACCGGCTTCGCCGACTTCGACCGCGACGGCTGGGAGGACTTGTTCGCCTCCAACGGCCACGCCATGACCAGGCCGATGAACGCCGCGCGCCGCCAGAAGGCGGTGCTCTTGTGGAACTCCGGCGGCGGGCGCTTCCGGGACGTGTCGCGCGAATGCGGCGGGCCGGCGCTCGCCGAACCCCGCCTCGGCCGGGGCGCCGCGGCGGTCGATCTCGACGACGACGGCCGGGTGGACCTCGTGCTCGCCCCGATGAACGACCCGGCGGCGGTACTACGCAACGTCACCCCCGAGTCGGCCCACTGGGTCGGCGTCCGACTCATCGGGCGGAACAACGCCGATGTCGTCGGGGCGCGGGTCGAACTGAGTGCCGGGGGCCGCACCCAGACGCGCTACGCCAAGGCCGGCGGCAGTTACGCCTCCAGCCCCGACCGCCGGCACGTGTTCGGCCTCGGCGTGCTGGCCAGGGCCGACAAGCTCGCGGTGGTCTGGCCCGACGGCACGCGCCAGGAGTGGCCCGACCCGCCGCCGGGGCGCTACCTGACCGCTACGCAGGGCGAGGGGGCGCTGAAGTGACCAAACTGAGGGCCAGAGCCACCCCGCCCCGCCCCGCCGACCCGGCGCCCGCCCCCCGGCCGTCGCGCCTCCGCCGGCGGCTGCTGACCGCCGGGCTAGTCGCGCTCGCGGCCGGCGGCTGGGTCGGCGGCGCGGAACTCCTCGCCGAGCGCAAGCTGCGCGCGGCCGTGGCGCTCGCGCAAAAGCGGGACTTCCCCGAGGCCCGCCGGCGCCTCGACGAGTTGTTGCGCTCCGACCCCACCAGCGGGCGCCTCTTGTTCGAGGCGGGCCGGGCCGCGCGGCGGGACGGCGACCCCTTCGCCGCGCGTCTGCTGCTGGACCGCGCCGCCGGCGCCGGCTGGCCCGCCGACGCGGTGGGCGCCGAGCGCGCCCTACTCGCCGCGCAAGAGGGCGCGTTCGCGGCGATGGAGCCGAAGCTGCGCCAGGCGCTCGACGCGGCCCCCGACCACCCCGACGCGGACCTGCTGCGCGAGGTGCTGGTGCCGGGCTACTTGGCGCAGTTCGAGTTGGTGCAGGCGTACCAGGTTCTGACCGACTGGGTGGGGCGGAGTCCCGGCGACGCACGCGCGCGGCTGTGGCTGGCCGACGTGGACCGCAAGTTGCTCCTCCCTGTGCAGGCCATCGAGAACGCGCTGGTGGCCGCCGAGTCGGCCCCCGACGACCCCGCCGCGCGGCGACTGGCCGCCGAACTGATGGTCGAGAACCACCGCCCCGCCGAGGCCCGCCCGCACTTCGACTGGCTGCTTGCGCGCGATGCCTCGGACCCGGCGGCGCTACTCGGGCGGGCGTGCTGCCTGCGCGAGTTGGGCGACACCGCGTCGGCGGCGGCGGAGTTGGACCGGCTGATCGAGGCGCGCCCGCGCGACGCCAAAGCCCTCGCCGAGCGCGGCTACTGCGACCTCGCCCTCGGCAAGCCCGCCGACGCCGCGGCGCGCCTGGCCCAGTCGGCCGAGCTGGCGCCCGGCGAGCCGGAGGTGCTCTACAACCTGGCCGCGGCGCTCGAACTCGCCGGCCGGCCCGCCGAGGCCAAGGCCGCGCGCGAGCGGCACGCGCGGGCCGACGCCGACCTGGCCGAGTTGCGCGCGGTCGCCAAGTCGATCTCGGCCGACCCGCGCAACCCCGACCTGCGGGTGCGCGCCGGCGAACTGATGCTCCGCAACGGCCAGGCGTCCGAGGGCGTGCGCTGGCTGGAGAGCGCGCTGGCCATCGACCCGCGCCACCCCGGCGCGGCCAAGACGCTCGCCGAGTACCGCCCCGCGGCGAAGTAGCCCGCCGGCCCTACCTCCTCCGCGCGGCGAGTTCGGCGAGCGCCCGGCGCGCCGGCTCGTACTTCGCGTCGGCGGTGAGGGCGGTCTCGAGCCAGTACGCCCCCAGTTCGGTCGCCCCGGCCTTGAGGTGCAACCGGCCGAGTTCCACGCGCGGGGCGGGGTCGGCGGGGCGGGCGGCGATTTCGGCCCCCAAGACGTGCATGCGCTCTCGGTCGCGGCCGAGTTGCTCCGACGCGGTTCGGTACGTCTCCCCCTCCGCCGCCCGGCCGGTCGCGGCCAAGCG
>CAXTPM010000122.1:8185-10927 GCA_964245865.1 uncultured Fimbriiglobus sp.
GTCGGAAGAGCTGGAAGTTGGCGTGATACGACCCCGGCGTGCGGGCGACCGCGGCGCGCAAGTCCCGCTCGGCCTCGGCGAACTGCCCGGTCTCCAGCCGCGCCTGGCCCAACAGCGCCAGGACATCTCCGTCGGCCGGGCGTGACTCGGCCAGGCGGGCTAGCACCGGCGCGGCGGCGGCGGGGTCGGTGAGCAAGAGCGCCGTGCCGAGGCCGCGCAGCACGTCCGGGTCGTCGGGGGTTTCGCGGCGCAACTCGCCGAGCAGTTGCCCCACCTCCGGTAGCCGCGCCGCGCGGCCGAGCAGGTGCAAGGCCAAGTTGAGTCGGTAGACCGGGCGCGCCGGGTCGAGTTCGGCAGCGCGGCGGAAGTCGGCCTCGGCCTCGCCGTGCGTCCGGCCGGTGAGTTCGGTGGCGAGTGCGCGCCAAAGGTGCCCGAGCGCGTGGTCCGGGCGGAGTTCGATGAGGCGGTCGGCGGCATCGACCGCCGCGCCGGGGCGGTGGGCGTCGAGGTGGCAGCGGGCGAGCGCCTCGTAGTAGATCGGCGCGTCCGGCCCGCCGAGGGCCGCGCGCCGCTCCAGGCGCCGCACCGCGGCCCGGTCGCCGTTGAGGGCAGCGAGTGCGTCCCGGCCGGCACTGACGCGGCCGACGAGGTGGGGCGCGTCCTGGGCCAGGGCGAGGTGCCTCTCGGCCACCCGCTCCCAGCCGGCGGGGAACGGGTCTCCCAAGCGCGAGCGCCACTCGACCTGGGCCGCGAGCAGGTTCAGTGCCGGGTCGTCCGGCGCGGCGCGCAGCAGCCCTCCGAGCGCCGAGCGCGCCGCGGCGAAGTCGCCGGCGCCCCCAGCCGCCTCGGCGGAGCGCACGCGCCAGTCGTGCCGCAGGTGCGAGGCGAGCAGCGCCCCCGGCACGGCGGCGAGTACCAAAACACCGGCCACCCAGCGCCGAAACTGGCGGAGAGTGGCCGGTGATACGGCAGCGGTCACTTGGCGTCCTTGCTCAGTTCGATTTTGTAGTCGGCCGGCACCGGCACCGTCACCTTGAGCGGGGTCTTGGCGATGTCGTTGTACACCGCCGGGCTGGCCCGCATCGCCTTGCCGGCCTTCACCGCGTCCTGCTGCTGCTTCTTGAGCGCGGCGGTGCCGTCGCCCGACTTGGGGGCGGCGCCCTTGGCCTCCATCTGCTCCCGCATCACTTCGGCCATCCCCTTGCTGGGCGCGGGGGTTTCGGCGAACGACATCACGGTGACTTTGTAGTTGCCGGGCAGAACGCCCTCGCCGCCGCCGGAGGCGACCATGAAGAAGCGGCCCGCGTCGTCGCTGATGCCGCTGGCCAGTTCGCCCCCGCCGTCGGGGACGAACGTGATCGTGGCCTTGTTGAGCGGCGCGCCGTCCATCAGGACGGTGCCCGACACCGGCACCAGTCCGCGGCCTTTACCGCAGCCCGCGAGGGCGGTGAGGCCGGCGACGAGGAGCGCGGCCGAGAGAATGCGCATTAGTTGAAACCTCCTCCCCCGAGGTGCGCCCGCGCGCCGACTGGGGAGGGGGCCGGGCGGGGCGGGAGACTGGCAGTCGCGCCGAACCGGCCGGCGGGGCGGGCCTCGCCCCGCCGGCCGGTCCTGGGCGCCGGGTTGATTAGTTGTCGCCGCTGATGACTTGCCCGTCGTTGCGGCAGCCGAGCAACTGGAAGGTGCGGCGGTCGATCGAGTCGCGGATGAAGCGCACCGTACCATCGCCCATACAGAAGTTCGCCCCGCCGGTGTGGTTGGAGCGGAAGGCGTCGGCGGCGACCCAACTCCCGCGGACCCGCCCCGGCCCGACCTTCGGGTCGTCGGTGCAGTCGTTGGGGTCGGACGACTTCTTCACCTTGGAGTTGATCCCGAGGACCGTGGAGATTTTCGCGGTGGTCGAGTCCGAGGTCCACCAGCCCGTGATCGCGCCGTCGTCTTGGAAGCCGTTGGTACGGTAGGTCTGGTACTCGGGGAGGGTCTCGCCGACGAAGATGGTGTTGGTCAGGCCGTCGCTCACCGAGGCGAATGTCACGCGCACGCCCTGGCGGTTCATGATGCCGCGCAGGTGCCCCGAGGAGCCGTCGAACCCGCCGAGGTTGGGGTCGCCGCCGTTGTCGGGGCTGCCGGTATAGCCGAGGTTCAGCGAGGCGCTCGCGGGGTTATTGGCGGGGATGTAGTTGCCGTTGGTGCTGCCGCCCATCACGCCGTTGCACCAGAGTTGGACTTCCTGCTGCAGGCCGTTGGTGTTACAGCCGCCGTCCCACATACACTGCGGCCCCATGCTGCCGCCGTAGTTGACGATGTTGCGGTTGCCGTTGTCGAAGCCGTCGCTCGGGCAGCGGCCGTAGGGGAGCTTGGCCGGGAACGGGCGACCCGCCTCTTTGCCGCTCCAGTCGCCGAAGATGCCCCGGCTCAGGTCGTTGGCCCCGCCGACGTAGGTCGTCGCCTGGTTGCCGAGCGCGGTCTGCTCCAGGTACGGCAGGCTAAGCACGAGCCAACTGCCCTTGTCCGGCCCCCAAATGTTGTAGTCCGGGGGAGTTTTGCTCTTGTCCGGCGGGGCGCCCCCGCCCGGAGGAATCTTGGCGTTGGTGCCCTCGTAGTTGTGGATCGCCAGGCCGAGTTGCTTCAGGTTGTTCTGGCACTTGAGGCGTGCGGCGGCCTCGCGGACTTTCTGGACGGCGGGCAGGAGCAGCCCGATGAGGATGGCGATGATCGCAATCACCACCAACAATTCGATGA
>CAXTPM010000123.1:0-10897 GCA_964245865.1 uncultured Fimbriiglobus sp.
CGTTCGCGGGGGCTTCGGCCGGCGGGCTGCTGAGCAGGACTTGGCCCTTGATCGTGGCGAACTGCCCGGCGGCGGGGGCTTGGCCGACCGACGACGGCACGAGGCAGGCCAGCGCGGCGAGCAAGCCGGCGCTAGTGAGGAGGCGGAAACGCATCATGGGAGGGGGAGGCTCCGGGTACGGGCGGGCAAAGGGAATCGGGGCGGGTTCGACACTCGCATTGTTGGCGCGGGCGGGCGGTTTGGCAACGGCACGAACCGAGGGAAAGCCCGCCGTCCGCGACCGTGCGGAACTTTAAGCCGCGCAAGGTTCCGCGCCGTCGCGGACGGCGGGCTTTCGCGCACTCTGATTCTGCGGCTAGCTCCTCAGCCTCCCCAGCACCTCCGCGTGCAGCCGCCCGTTACTGGCCAGCGTGTCCGGCCGTTCGATGCCGCGCCCGCCGTCCCAGTCGGTCATGGTGCCGCCGGCCTCTTCCACGATCGGGATGAGCGCGGCGATGTCCCAGGCGTGTACGCCGGTGTCGATCATGAAGTCAAAGCTCCCCTGCGCCACGAGGCAGAAGCCGTAGAAGTCGCCGTAGCCGCGCGCCCGGCTCACTTTGCCGGTGAGGTCGAGGAAGGCGTCCTGCCGCCCGGCCTGCTGGAACCACGACACGCTCGAATAGCACATGTGTGCGTCACTCAAGGAGGTGACATCCGACACGCGGATGCGCTCGTCGCCGAGGTACGCGCCGTAGCCCTTACTGGCGTGGTACAAGTGGTCCAGGCACGGCGCGTAGGCCACGCCGGCGACGAGTTCGCCCTCGAACTCCAGTCCCACGAGAGTGCCCCACAGGGGGACTTTGCGCACGAACGACTTGGTGCCGTCGATCGGGTCGATCACCCAGCGGTACCCCGTCGTGCTCGGCTCGTCGCCGAACTCCTCGCCGAGGAAGCCGTCCCCTGGGAACGCGGCCGAGACGCCCCGGCGGATGAGCGCCTCGGCCTCCCGATCCGCGACCGTTACGGGGCTAAGGTCGGCTTTGGTCTCGACGCGCACCCCGGCGTTGTAGTGCGCGAGCGCCGACGCCCCCGCCTCGCGCGCCAAGGTCTGGGCCAACTGGTAGCGGCTCGCCCAGGTGCTCACAAAATCGCCCCCGACTCGGCGAACTTCAGCCGGGCGAACGCCGCGCAGCCGACGATGCCCGAGTCGTCGCCCAGGCTGGCCGGCACGCAGCGCACGCCGTTGGCCGCGTCGGGAAGGATGTAGCGGCCGGCAATCTCCCAGACGTGCTCGACGAAGCTCTCGCCCAGCGCCCCGGCCACGCCGCCGCCCACCACCACGACCTCGGGGCTGAGCAGGTTGACGATGCCGCCGATCGCCGCGCCGAGCGCCCGCGAGGCGTCCCCCACGACCGCGCTGGCGATCGGGTCGTGCTTGTCGTACAGTTCGGCGAGTTGGCCGCTCTTGACCCGATCGGGGTCGATCCCCTTCCAGTCCTTGCGCACCTTTTTGGGCGCGTCGTCGAGCAACTGCCTGGCCCGCTTCATCTGGTACTTGCGGCCGGCGATTCCTTCGAGCGTTTCGCCCTTGCGCCAGTGGAGCACGACGTGCCCGACCTCCCCGGCGTGGCCGTTGAAGCCGTTGTAGAGTTTGCCGTCAAGGATCAGCCCGCCCCCGACGCCGGTGCCGACGAACACGCCGAAGACGTGCCGCGCGCCCTTCGCCGCGCCCGCGCTGAACTCGCCGAAGGTGCCCATGCGGACATCGTTCTCGATGACCACCGGCCAGGTCCACTCCGCGGGCAAATGCTCGGTAACATGCACGTTGCGCCACGCCAGGTTGGGGGCGAAGCGCACTACTGGGGCGCCGACCTCGATCTGCCCCGGAATCCCCAAGCCCATGCCTCTGATGTGACTCGGGTCAATCTTGGCCTCGCGCACCACGGCCTCGACGGCTTGGGTGATGCGGCCGAACACCGCCGCCGGGCCGGACTCCGCGGAGGTCGGCTGCTTGGAGCGCGCCAGCAAGTTCAACTCGGCGTCGTAGAGGCCGGCGAGGATTTTCGTCCCGCCCAAGTCCACGCCGATCCAGTACCCGCCGTCCATTCCCCGCCCCCGCCCTGAGTGCCGCCGCGAGCGGTCATCTTAGGACGCGCGCCCCGCGTCGTGAACCGCCGCGAGGAAGTCGCGCACTTTGCTCGGGTCTTTGACCCCCGGCGAACTCTCGACCCCGCTGGCGACATCGACCCCCCACGGCCGCACGCGCCCGATCGCCTCGGCGACGTTCCCAGGGTTCAGCCCGCCCGCGAGAATCATCGGCACCGGCCACGCCACGCCTTCGAGCAACTCCCACGGCACGCGGTGCCCCGTGCCGCCGAGCGCCCCGCCGGGACTGGCCGCGTCGATCAGAATCGCCGAGGGCCGCAGCGACTCGGCGAGGGCGAGCGCCGACTCGACATCGGTGCGGTCCCCGACGCGGAACGGCATCAGCCAGGCGATCGGGGCTTGTACGACACGCGCGGGAGGCGTTGCGTAGGGTTGCACCGCCCGCAGACCCAGCGTGAAACTGGTGAGCCAGATGAGTTCGGGCAGTTCGTCCCCCGCGAAGAGCCCCACGGACGCGACGAACGGCGGCAACTCGCTGATCATCTCGCGCGCGCGGTCGAATGTCACGGCGCGCGGCGACTCGGCAATGAAGTTGAACCCCAAGGCGTCGGCGCCCAGGCTTGCGACTTCGACCGCTTGGGCCACCGTGGTGACGCCGCAGATTTTGACGCGGACCATGCGGGCATTCTAGACCGCGTCCCCGAGCGGGGGGCGTAAGCCCTCCGTGTCTGGTCTCCGATCAAGAGAGACACGGAGGGCTTACGCCCCCCGCTCGGGGACGCGATCGCCGGCCAGCAGCAGCGCCCCGTGCAGCACCACGCGCTCTCCCAGTGCCGCCGGCACGATCTCGGTCAGTCCCGCGAACGGCGGGAACGTGCGCGCGGCCAACTCGCGCCGCAGCGGGCCGAACAGGAACTCCTCGCCGAAGTTCGCCGCCCCGCCGCCGACCACGCCCCCCCGCGGGCAGAGCAGCGTGACGACGTGCGACAGCCCATCGGCCAGCGCCTCGACCGCCGCGCCGATGGCCGCGAGCGCCGCCGGCTCGCCGCGCCGGCACGCGCTCAACACCGCCTGGCCGTCGGATAACCCGGCCCGGCGCGCGACCGCCCACCCCGAGGCGAACGACTCGACCGTGCCGCGCTCCTCGTTCGCCGTTACGACCAGGTGCCCGACCTCCGCCGCCCCGCGCCCGGCGCCGCCGTAGACCGCGCCGTCAACGACGAGCGCGCCGCCGACGCCCGAGCCGAGGGTCACATAAAACACTGGCGAGCGGCCCGCCCCGGCGCCCAGAGTCGCCTCGGCCAGCCCCGCCGCGTCGCAGTCGTTGGCCACGACCGCCGGGGCGCCGAAGCGCGTGCGGCACCACTCCGCCAGGGGGAAGCCGTCCCAGCCCGGCACCTGGTGCGAGGTAACGACGACGCCCGCGCCGGACTCGACCGGCCCGCCGAAGCCGACGCCGACCGCCTCGATGCCCGCTGCGCCGAATTGGGCCGCGCCGCGCTCGATCTGAGCAAGGATGCCCGCCGCGCCCCCCGCCGGGTCGATGGCCGCGCGCCACTCGCGCTCGATGCGGCTGTCCGCCGTCCCGAGTGCCAGTTGCAGCTTGGTGCCGCCGACCTCGATCGCCAGAATCACGCGGCCCCTCCCCGGTCAATCGTCGTCGTCATCTCGCTTCGCGCCCGCCGGCGGCTTCGGCTTCACCGGCAGGAAGAACGCCGCGCGCACCGGCGCCGGCATCCGCGACTTCGCCCCCTTCACCGACTTCCAGATCACCTCGTTGAACAAGAGGTCGTCGGCGAGGTCTTCTTTGGTCAGGTCGAACTTCGCACTCCGCTCCGCGCCCCACGCCGTCGCCTCGTTGACGGCCTTGAGGTCGGTCTTCGGCTGGAGTGCGGCGTAGGGCGCCGCGTCGGGCTTGGCGGTGAAGCTGTTGTACATCGGCCGCGCGGCCGCGTCGAACTGGCTCATCGGCTTGAGTCCCAGGATCAGTTCCATCGTCCGCAAGAGACTCGTCGTCGAGTACAAGGTCGAATCGACCCCGCGCCCCTTGGTGTACGGGCTAATCGCCAGCGCCACGGTGCGGTGCGCGTCAACGTGGTCCGGGCCGTTCTGCGCGTCGTCCTCGATCACAAAGATTGCGGTCTCGGACCAGAACTTCGACTTCGACACGCCCTCGACGATCATCCCGAGGGCGAGGTCGTTGTCGGCCACCTGCGCGGTCGGGGTCGGCTTACCGACGCGGGTGCCGGAGGTGTGGTCGTTCGAGATGCGCAGGATTTGCAGGCGCGGCATGTCCCCCTCCTTCTCGAAGCGCGCGAGTTCGCCCAGAAATCGCTTCGCACGGTCGGTGTCAGGGTAGTCGAGGTCGTAGCCGCGGTACTCGGGGTCGATGTGGCCGACCAGGCTGGGCGTGGACGCGACGCCGGGGTTAAATCCCCCCTCGGGCTTGCGCGCGCCGTTCGTCACCCACTCGCCGTAGTTGCGGTAGCTCACGCCGGCCTCCTTGGCGCGGTCCCACAGGTAGCCGCCCGCCGGGCGCGCGGCCGCATCGACGGCGCCCTCGCTTGGGTAGCCGAACGTCTTGGTCGGGCTGCCGCGGTAGCTCAGCGGCCAGAGTTTTTCCACGAAATCGGTGGCGTAGGCGCCCATGCTCCACTCGTGGCCATCGGCCGACACCTCGCCGTCGCAGTAGGTGTTGTCCAGCAGCACGTAGTCGCGCGCGAGCTTGTGGTGATTGGGCGTGATTGCTTCGGGGAACAGGCACAGCTCCTTCTCGCCGTTGCCCTCGGGCATGTCGCCGAATACCTGGTCGTAGGTTCGGTTTTCTTTGACGATGTACATGACGTACTTAATCGGGGACTTCTCGCCGACCTTCGCCGGCACGGGGTTGCCCTCGGCCCGCCCAGCGGTCTTGGGCGAGCCGTCGGCCTTGGCGGGGCTGCACTCGTAGGCGGTTTTGGTGAGCTTCGCCATCCCGGCGGGACTCGGCACCGGCATCGTGCTCACGGTGCCCTTGAGCAGCGTGCCGATGTACTCGGTGAGGGTGCGGTCCATCGCGCCCTCGTTGGGGTTCGGACCGGTGCGGTTGGCCTGCGACATCACGCCCTTGCCGTTGGCCACGGTGATGGTCTTATCAGCGGGGTTGTAGCGCACCGACGTGGGGTACCAGCCCGTGGGGATGAAGCCCATCGGCTTGGCGGTGCGCGGGTCGGCGGCGTTGAACACCGCGAGGTTGTTGGCGTCGGCGTTGGCGACGAATAAAAGCTGCCCGTCTGGGGTGAGGCACAAACTGTTGGGCGTGTTCCCCGCGAGCGGCGTGGGGTAGAGCGCGGCGTGGATGGTTTGCAGGCTCTCGCCGGAAGTCGGGTCGATCACGCTGACCTTGGTGCTGTTGGCGCAGGCCACATAAAGCGCCTTGCCGTCGGGCGCCAGCGCCATTTCGGTGGGGTGCGCCTCGGTGGGGTAGACCGCCGCGACCTCGTTGGTGGCCAAATCAACCGCGGCGACGGCCGACTTGGCCCAGAGGCTGACGTAGGCGCGCGCGCCCTTGGGGTCGATCAGCACCGCGTAGGGGTAGCCGTTGCCCTCGACGGGGCGGGCGCCGCCGAACTCGTCCTCGACGAGCGGGGGGGCGTCCTTGCCCTTCTTTTTAGGCACGCGGCGCCCGTCGGGCGGGCTGGGCGGGGCGCCCCCCTCCCCGCCGGCGCCGCCGGCCTTCGGCTTGGCGGCGAGCGAAATCACGACCGGGTTAGCGGGGTTCTCCAGCGGGATGCGCAGGAGCGCGTCGCCCCAGAGTGCCGTCACGAACAGGTCTTTGCCGGCCGGGTCGATGGCCAGCCCGCACGGCACGGTGCGCCGCCCTAAGCTGGCCTCGATGGTGCGGGGCTTCGAGAGGTGCCCGCGCTCGAAGTCGAACACGCGCACCACGTCGAACTCCCCGCCGCTCGCGTAGAGCTGCTTGCCGTCGGGGCTGAAGCAGAGGCCGTAGAACGCCTGGGGGATGGGGGCGCGAGAGGCGATGGTGCGGCCCTTGGCGTTGCAGTCGAGGATGACGATTTCGTGCTCGCGCATGCCGCAGTGGAGCACCGCCGCGAACTGGCCGGTGGGGTGGAACTCGATGTGCATCGGCAGGTCGCCGACCTCCAGATGCTTGCCGGCGGGGCTGAGTTTCCACTGGTTGGGCAGTTGCACGAAGCCGCCGGCCTTGAGGCCCGGCAGCACGCGCGCCTGGGGCACCGGGTTCGGGGGGGCGGGCTTCGGGTCGTCGCCGCGCGCCCGGCGCCCGGCGGGGACTAGCCCCAGGCCGGTCAGGGTCGCCGCGAGAACTGCCGTCGCAAGGATTGGTCGCCGCGCCATTGCCGTCACCCCGTTCGTGCCGTTCAGGTCGATCCGCGGGGGCTATTATCGAAACACGGCGGGGAATGTGTGTGAAGGTTCGGCGAAACTCCGCGCACCCCGCCGGGCGGAATCTTCGGACGCCGCTTGCCCATCGGCGCCCGGCGTGGGCATAATGGACCGGACACACCCCGCCGCCACCCCGAGACGAGTGCGATGCCGCGACTCCCGATCCGACCCCTCGCCGCCGCGGCCCTGCTGCTGAGCGCCTCGGTCGCCGCGGCCTGCCCGTTCTGCTCCACGTCGGGGCCGAGCCTCAGCCGCGGGCTGAACGACGCGGACTTCATCGTCCTCGGCACGCTGGGCAAAGCGCAGCGCGACACCACCCCCGGCGCCGACCCGACCAAGGGGACGACCGAACTCGCCGTCGAGGCGGTAGTGAAGCCGCACCCGTACCTCGCCGGTAAGAAGACGCTCAGCGTGCCGCGCTTCATCCCCGCGACCAGCCAGGGCGCGGCGCCGCAGAAGATTCTTTTGTTCTGCCTGCTCTACGCCAACGCCGCCGACGAGGCCTTCGCCGGGGTGGCGTCGTCGCTGGCGATTGCCAAGTTCGACGCGGTGCAACTCGACGCGGTGCGGGGCGAGCCGGTGGCGCCCGACTCCCCGATCGCCCCGTACATGAAGGGCGCGTTCGAGGTGCGCGAAAAAGACGCCGTCACGCGGCTCAAATACTTCTTCCCGTACCTGGACCACGCGGACCTGCTCATCGGCACCGACGCGTACAACGAGTTCGCCGCGACCGACTACCCGGACATCCGGAAAGCCGCGCCGTCGCTCGACGCCTCCACCCTGCGGAAGTGGCTGCTCAGCCCCGCGACGCCCCAGTCGCGCGTCGGCCTCTACGCGCTTTTGCTCGGCCACTGCGGCCAGCCCGACGACGCGAACCTCCTGCGCAAGCTACTCGACGGCGCCGACGCCCGGTACCTGAGCGGCCGCGACGGCATTTTGGCGGCGCTGTCGATGCTCGACCCCAAGGGCGGGTACGACTACATGGTCGCCCAGTTGGGCAAGCCCGACACCGACTTCAACACCCGCTACGCGGTGCTCAAGGCGATGCGCTTCTTCTGGGAGTTCCGCCCCGACCTCGTGCCGCAGGACAAAGCGCTCGCCGTGATGAAGCGGCTGTGCGAGTCGCCGGACATCGCCGACCTGCCGATCGAAGACCTTCGCAAGTGGAAGCAGTTCCAGCTCACCGACGACGTGCTGGCACTGGCGTCCAAAAAAGAGCACGCGGCCGTGCCGATCACCCGCCGGGCGATCCTGCGTTTCATGCTCGCCGCGCCGGCCGGCCACGCCGCCGCGAAGGAGTACGTCGAGCGCGTGCGCAAGGACGACCCCGAGCGCGTCAAGTTCGTGGAGCAGACTTTGATTGACGAGCAGCCGACGCCGGTCTCGGACCCTGCGGCGGCGAAGGCGAAGAAGCAGTAATTCACCGCGCGGCCCCCCACCCTAGCCCTCCCCCTCTGAGGGGAGAGGGGACAAGACATTAGGAGCCACGGATGGCCCCCGCCCGCCTCACCCTAGCCCTCCTCCTCGCGCTCCCTGCCTTCCCCAATGGCGCCCGCGCCTGCTCGTTCTGTGCCGGCTCGGCGGCATCGCAGCGCACCCTGCGCGAACTCAGCGACCGCTCGCCGTATGTGGTGGTCGCCAGGGTCGCTAAGGCCACGCTCGACCCGTCGGGGCGGGGCAGCACCAGTCTGGTGGTCGCCCGCGCGCTGAAGGCCGAGGGGCCGTGCCCGCCGGCGTGGGAGGTGGCCGACTACCTGCCCGCCCCAGCCGAAGCGCCCGGCGAGTGGCTGCTGTTCGCCGAGCGCTCGGCCGGCGGCGCGTTCGTCCCGGCGGCGGCGGTCCCCGCGACCCCGGCGGTGCGGGCGTACCTGACGGCACTCCCGGCCGCGGCCGACCCGCCGGCGGCGCGGCTGGGGTTCGCGTTTGCCCACCTCGACTCCGCCGACGCCACTGTCTCCGCCGACGCTTTCGCCGCGGTTGCCAAGTCGCCCGACGCGGAGTTGCACGCGGCGCGGGCGAAACTCGACCCCGCGAAGCTGCGGGCGTGGCTGGGCGACCCGAAGCTCGCGCGCGACCGCGCCCCGGTCTACGTGCTGCTGCTGGGCCTCTGCGCGCGGCCCGAGGACGCGGCGTGGCTCGCCGACGAACTCGCGCACACCGCCGAGCGGCCGCACGTCGAGCGCAGCCTGGCGAGCTACCTGACTGCTAACGCCCTGGCGAGTCCCGCGGCCGGGTGGGCGAAGCTCTCGGCCCTGGTGGCCGACACCCGGCAGTCGTTCGTCAACCGCTTCGCCGCGTGCGCCGCGGCGCGCTACTTCGCCCAGAACCACCCCGAGCGGCGCCCCGAGGTGCTGGCGTTCTACCGGCGACTCGTCGCGGCGCCGGACTTCGCGGACCTCGCCGTCACCGAACTGGCCGCACTCAAGGACTGGGACGCCGCCGGCGTGGTGCTGACGGCCGCGGCCAAGCCCTCGCACTCCGGTCGGCTGGTGCGGCGCGCGGTCCTGGTCTACGCGCTGGCGTGCCCGCGCCCCGAGGCGGTAGCCTACGTCGCCCAGGAGCGGGCGCGGGACGCCAAGCTGGTCGGCGAGGTCGAGAAAACTTTAGCGCCCCCGCCGGGCGCGAAGCCGGGTGGCAATCCGCCGCCGGCCCCGTAAAATGGCGCCCTGCCCACCCTCCGGTGCGCCCCACAGGGCAATCCGTCACCCCGATTTCGGAGTCCCGCGCGTGATGCTCAAACTCTGCCTGCTCGGCCTCGCGGCCGCAGCGATGCTCTTCGCCACCGCCTCGGCCGCGATGGCCGCGAACCCCGTGGTGGTGGTCGAGACCTCCAAGGGCAACTTCAAGATCGAACTGTTCGAGGACAAGGCGCCGATTACCGTCAAGAACTTCCTCAGCTACGTGGACGAGAAGTTCTACGACGGAACGATCTTCCACCGCGTCATGGGCAAGGAGAACGCCGGCCGCGACTTCATGATCCAGGGCGGCGGCTTCACCCCCGACATGAAGCAGAAGGCGACCAAGGACCAGATCAAGAACGAGGCGACCAACGGCGTCTCCAACGAGCGCGGCACCGTGGCGATGGCCCGCACCGGCGTGGTCAATAGCGCCACCGCGCAGTTCTTCGTCAACGTCGTCGATAACAAGCCCCTGGACCACTCCGGCACCTCGGCCGACCGCTACGGCTACTGCGTGTTCGGCAAAGTCACCGAGGGGATGGACGTGGTCGATAAGATCAAGGCCGTCAAGACCGGCAACAAGGGCGGGATGCCCAACGTGCCGGTGGAAGACATCGTCATCAAGTCGATCCGCCGGGAAGCGAAGTAGACGGTTGTGCGAAAGCCCGCCGCCCGCGACGGCGCGGAGCCGACTTGGGTTCCGCGCCGTCGCGGGCGGCGGGCTTTCGCCCGGCCGCGCCTCAGTACGCCGGCTCAATCGACGCGCTCATGGAGCCTTTGCAGCGCTCGATGGTCGGGTCGGGGCCGTAGGCGTGGATTTGCTCCTGCTTCAACTCCGCGTGCTCCTTGGTGGTGGTCAGCACCACCGCGCGGCCCTGCTCGTCCACGGTTTTGGCGAGTTCGTAGCCCTTCTCGACGGGGTGGGCGAAGAGTTCCTTGAGCATCAGGATTACGTACAGGAACGAGTGGTCGTCGTCGTTGTGCAAGACGACGTGGTAGGGCGGCTGGTGGCCGAGGCGCTCCCGCGTTTCGGGGGCGGTTTCGACTTCCGGGGTGGCGACGGCCGGTCCACTCACGGGCTGCTCCTGAGTTAGCGCTTCGCCACGGTCACTGCGGGCGCGGGTGCCGCCCGGTCGGGGGGCCACCTCCGGCGGGGGCCGGCTCGGCCGGGGCGAACCCGCTCCCCCGGTCGATCATTCTACCGAAGCAGACCAAGGCGATGTCGTCGGACTGCGCCCGGCCGTTGGCGTGACTTTCCACCGCGCGCACCAGCCCCGCCCCCACGGCCTTCGCGCCGCCGTTGCTCGAGCGCTGCGCCGCGAGCACCGCGCGGCGGACGCCGTCGGGGCCGAAGCGGTTGCCCGCCGGGGCTTCCGCGTCGGTCACGCCGTCGGTGTAGACGACGACGACCTCGCCGGGCGCGAGGCCGAAGTCGCGCGCCGAGTACGCCTTGCCGGGCACGAGGCCCAGCGGAAAGGCGCTGGGGTCGCCGGCGTCGATCTCGCTCAGAACCCCGCCCGGCGCGAGGCGGTAGGGGTTCATGTGCCCGGCGTTGACCACCGTGATCGTCGCGGCGGCGGGGTCGAGCACGAGCGCGGCGAACGTCACGAAGCGCTCCCCGACGCCCCCCTCGATCAGTTGGTCGTTCAAGAGCGACACCGCGCGGGCCGGGTCGGGTTCGGTCAAAAACGCGTACCGCACTTCGGCACTCAACTTGGCCATCAGCAGCG
>CAXTPM010000124.1:0-10874 GCA_964245865.1 uncultured Fimbriiglobus sp.
GCGGTCTCGGCGGCGGCGCGCTGCCGGGCAACGCGGGGGAGGAGCGCCGCGGCGTTGCCGTCGCCCGCGCGGGCCTCGTCCGCCAACTGGTTCTGGTACTGCGTCAGCACCGAGGCTGCTTGTTCGAGGCGCGTGGTCGTGCTCGGCAGCACGGCGTTGACGGCCGCCCTGGTGTACTGGTTCGTGCCGGTCTGCACCAGCGGCGCCACGCGGCGCAGGTACGCGGTGTCGTCGCCCAGGATGGTCAACGCGTTGGTCAGGTCGGTCGGGCTCACTGCAGGCGTGAGGCGGTCTTCGAGCGGCTCGATGCCGAGGTGGGTGCGCACGGGGTCGTCTCCACGGGGTGCGTTGCGGCGGGTCAAGAGTACCACTGCAATCGGCGGGCCGGCTCCGCGCCCGCCCGCCGGAGTGGGACGATCCGCCAGGGCGATTCCCACCCGGCCGGTGCCACCGGCGTAAACGACACAACCCCGCCGGACGCCCGGCGGGGTTGCTGCTGATTGATTCCGTCTAGCCCTAGTAGCGGTCGCGGCCACCGCCGCCGCCGTAGCCGCCGCCCCCGCCGGAGCGGCCGCCGCCGCCATAGCCACCCCCGCCCCCGCCGTAACCACCACCCGAGCCGCCGCCGCCGTAGCCGCCGCCGCCCGACCCGCCGCCGTAGCCGCCACCGCCGCCGCCGGAGCGGGGGCGGTCTTCGCGGGGCTTGGCCTCGTTGACGGTGAGCTGGCGACCCATGAACTCGGCGCCGTTGACTTGCTGGATGGCCTCGTCGCCGCCGTTGGACATTTCGATGAAGCCGAAGCCGCGGCTGCGGCCGGTTTCGCGGTCGGTGACGACCTGGGCTTTGGTGACCGTGCCGTACTGGCTGAAGAGTTGCTCCAGCTCGGCCGAGGTCGTGGTGAAGGGCAGGTTGCCGACGTAGAGATTCTTGCTGCTCATGCAGCTCCTTCGCAGGCGGGGCCGGGCCAACCGCCCTCCCGCCGAATGTAGCCGGGTAAACCGGACGCCACCCATTGGCGTCCGGGACGGGGCGTGAGAGGGCCGTCGGAGTTCCTGACGGAAGCCCGGCGGCCGGCAACCCGACTCAGTAGGCGTGAACACTGGAGAGATTTGGCGCAACTCATTCCGACTTGGACTCGTACCGCTTGCAGGCGCAATCCACTGTATCCACACGCACCGACTCAAACCGCTCATCCCGTCCTGGCCCGTCGGGGTCCACCCCCGCGGGCTAGGGGGAGTATAGCCTGGTGCGCGAGTTCGCCCTAGGGGAAAATCCCCGAATGCGAAAATCGTCACCCCGAGGGGGTAAAACTCACGCGCCCGCTGCGCCACCGCGGCCCCGCGCCGCCGCGCTCCCAGCGCGCCCAGGCCTCGGCCAAGTTCCCCGCGCACAGCTTGCGGTAGCCCAAATACGAAGTCGTCAGGCGCGGGTTGATTTCCAGCGCCGCGTCGTTACGCCCACTGGGGTCGTCGGCGAGAATCAGATCGACGCCGACCCAGCCGAGTAGCCCGCCGATGCCGCTGAGTGCCCGCGCGGCGAGCGCCTCGGCCCGCGCGGCGAGTGGGGCGGGCAGGGGGATGGTACCACCCGTGTAGGCGAAGCAGCCGTCGGCGGTGACGTGCTGTTCGCCGGGCGGCAGAGTTAAAAGTCGGGCGTCGTCGGCCAGGAACGCCACACTCGCGGCGGTGCCGGGGTGGTGCCGCGTCAGAATGAGAGTCGCGGGGTCGATCCCCTCGGCCCCGGCGCGGGCGCGGAGCACCTGCCAGTCGGCGGGGGATCGCACGAGCGCCGTGGCACTCGACCCGGCGCCGTCGCGCGGCTTGCCGACGCACGCGAACGCCGGCCAGTCGGCCCCCGAGGCGGGGGCCGGCAGCACCTCGGGGGTCGGCACACCGCGCCGGCGCCAGTGCTCGGCGAGTGCCAGCTTATCGGACGCCAGCGCCAGGGTTTCGGCCGAGCAGTTCCAGCAATTCGCCCCCCAGTCCCGCACCTGCGCGACCGTCGAGGCGAGTTCGCCGCCGAGTTCCGGGGCAATGACGACCACCCTGTTTGCGGCGAGCGCGAGTTCCCGGAAGTGCGGCAACTCGGCGGGCGTCACGACCCCGGCGGCGAAGTCGGCGGCGAGCGCGTCGCGCATCGCCCGGCCCTCGAGCCACAGCGAGTGCAGCGGACTCGCGGGGTCGGCGTGGTGGCCCTGGGCGGTGGTCAATTCGTAGACGAGGAGCGGCATCGGGCTTCCGTCCTCCTGAGCGGGGGGCGTCAGCCCCCCGAGCCTGTCACGCACTTCTAGTAGGCCTCAAGCGCGTGACAGGCTCGGAGGGCTGACGCCCCCCGCTCAGGATACCAAGCGTGCTCAACGGTTCGGCGCGGGGGCCAGGATCGGCATCCCCCCCGCGCCGGTGGCCGGTGCGTCCGGGGCGGCGGGGGCGCCGGCGCGGGTCGGCAGCACCAAGCTGCCGGTGGCGGTGAACGACGCCGGCGCGTCGGCGGGGCGCAACTGCTGCCGGGGGGCGAGGGCGTCGCTGGGCGAGGGGCGCGGCGCCGGGGCGGCCGGCCCGGCCGGCGGCGGGGCGGGGACCATCGGCGTCGGCATCGGGGTGGTGCCGCCGGTGCCGAGCGACGCCGGGGGCGGCAGCGGGGCGAACGTCGGGCTGCCGATCTGCCCGCTTTGCAGCGCGCCCTCGACCGTCGGGGGCATCGCGCCCTCGGCGATGTACTTCCGGCCCGGATCGACCGTCAGCGGCGCCACGCCCGGTACTCCATTGGGCCGCTCGCGCAGCTTGATCGCCGCCTCCCGCGCGGAGTAGTGGTCGGCGGCTTTCTTCTGGGCGTGCGCGGGCAGCGGCCCCTCGTTGACGCTCACGTTGTTGTACCGCTGGATCGTCCCGCACTCGTACTCGAGCCGCGCCAGCGCGATGTTGTAGTTGGCGATCGCCAGGAACTCCTGCGAGGTCGATTGGGCCAGCGTCGCCCGGTTGGTCAGGAGCTGCAGCACGAAGCTCGACGGGTCGGTGCCGGCCGCGCCGACCGCGCCCCGGACCAAGATTTCGTTGTCGAGCGCAATGTTCTCCGCCGAGCTGGTGCGCCCCGCGCGGTTGGTCTCGATCAGAGCATAGTTCTGCTCGGTCAGGCGGTAGCGGTCGATCACCAGTTCGTTAACCTTGTACTCGCTGGTGCGCAGTTGGATCACGGCCTTCTTCAGGTTCGCACCGGCCTGAGTCACGAGGCCGTTGGCGTCGCGGAACCCGAACGGCATGTCGAGCCGCAGGCCGATCTGCCAGTTGTTGAACTGGTTGTTGCCGAGGCTCCGGAAGGCGTTGCGCTCCGAGAGCGTGCCGTCCTGGCTGGAGACGTTGACCCCCGCGCCGTCCAGTCGCGGGCCGATGCCGGCGAGGTCGTAGCTGCCCAGGAACCGCAGGTCCGGGCGGCGCAGGCTCCGCTGGGCGATCAGGTCCAACTGGCGGGCCTTGACTTCCTCATACGCGATGGTCAGTTCGGGGCGGTAGAGGCTCGCCTCGCCGAAGAGCACCTTGGTGTCGGCCTTGAAGGGCGCGAGGTTCGGCTCGTCGGTCGGCACGAGGCGATCCCCCGCATCCGACCGCAGGGCGATCAGGTTCCGCAGGTTGCGCTCGGCGGAGAGCACCTGCGCCCTGGTCGTCTGGAGCAGCGCCTGGCGGCGGTTCAACCCCACCTGCACGCGGTCGGCCAGGTACTTGTACGCCGAGAGCGTCTGCTTCAGGCCTTCCTCTTGCGCGGCCAGGTTGAAGTACGCCGCGTACAGGTTCCAGTAGGCGGTCTCGACGTTCAAGAGCATCTGGTTGACGTAGAGGTCGAACTGCGCCCGCTGCTGGTCCTGGCGGAGGCGCGTGATCAGGATGCCCTCGGTCCCCACCCCTGTGGTGCGGAAGCCGGGGATGAGCAAGGAACCGGGGTGCTGCGCGAGCACCTGGTTGACTTCGACGCCGAACGCTTGCAGTAACGGCTGCTCGAAGACGAACTGCAAGCGCGGCGTGTACGACTGGGGGAGCGCGGTGAACGCGGAGTTGGCGTTGGGGTTAGCAAGCTTGTTGTACGCGGTCGAGAACGTGATCCCCGACACGCCGCCGGTGGGCAGCGGCTTGGCGATGGTGGTCGAGACCGTCGCCGCGTCGCCGTTCTGGAAGCCGGTGAGCGCGTTGATGACGGGGTTGTCGTTGCGGTTCCAGGTGACTGAGCTAATCAGCCGCGCGTCGAACTTCGAACTGCTGCGCTCGACCTCCGCGGCGGCGATGCTCGGGTCGATGGCGAACGCGCGGATCGCGTCGTTGCCGGTGGTGCCCCGGCCGGTGGACTGCGGCAGCACGTCGTTGGCAAATCCGGGGTTGATCGCGTTGTTGCCGGTGAAGCCCTGCTCCAAGGCGAGCGCGATGCACTCCTTGAGCGACACCTCGCGGGCCGGGAGCGAGGGGTCGAGCACCGTCGCGGCCCTGTCGCCCGGCGGCAGGGCGAGGGGCGCTAAGGGGCCGCGCGGGTCGGTCTCGACCTTCCCGACCGACCCGACCGTGGCCAGGGTGTTGCGGTAGTCGTTGGGTTCCATCACGAGGGGCTGCCGGCACCCGGTCCCCGTGGCCGAGAGGCCCGCGGTGAGCGTCAGCCCGCCGAGCAACCGCATACTCCACCGCTTCGGCTTCATGGTCGTCCCCAACTGCGTGCCGGTCGGACGCTCGGGGGCTAGTGGCCAGCCCCGGCGACTCGGTTCCCCGTCACTATCGGATACCCCCGGTGTGGAATTGAGGGAACTTTGCCGGGCGGGGCGGTGGTGCGGGTGCGGATGAGGCGCGGGGCGGGGAAGGGGGGGGATTGGCTCAAGGCGAGCGGGGGGGCGTCAGCCCCCTGATTCCGTTCAGGACTTGCAGCGGGATCAAGCTCTGGACGGAATCACGGGGCTGACGCCCCCCGCTCGCCTTGCTCTTGCCCTCCGCCCGCCGCGCGGTTATACTTTCATCGTCCGTTTCAAACAAATGTTCGCTTGCAACGCCCGTTCCACTCGATACTCATTGCATGGCCCCCGCCGAACCCGTCGCCGAACCCGACCCCCGCACCCGGCTCCTGCTCGCCGCGGAGGAGGTCTTCGCCGATCGCGGCTACGACGGCGCCACGGTGCGCGCGATCGTCGAGCACGCCGGGATGAACGTTGCGGCGATCAACTACCACTTCGGCGACAAGGAGCGTCTGTACGTGGAGGTGGTCAAGCACGCCCACGCCTGTACCGTCGGCGACGAGGTCGGCGGCGAGTTCCCGGCCGGCGCGGCCGGCCCTCCCCGCGAGCGGCTGCGCCACATCGTCGGCCACATGGCCCGGCAGATGGTCCGCCCCGCGCGCCCCACGGCGGTGAAGCTCCTGATGCGCGAGTTCGCCCAGCCCAGCGCCGTCACGCGCGAGGTGGTCGAGGCGTTCATCCGCCCCGTGATGGTCCAACTGAAGTCGGCCCTAGCCGAGATTACGCCCGGCTGGACCGAGTCGGCCCACCTGCTCTACGTCTGGAGCGTGGTGGGGCAGTGCCTGTTCTACCGCCAGAACCGCGTGGTGCTCGAACTCCTGCACGGCCGCGAGACGATGGAAGCGCTCGACCCCCGCGCCGTGGCCGACCACGTCGCGCGCCTGGTACTTGCCGGCATCGACGCCGACCTTGCGGCCAGCCCGGCCCGCCCCACTACTCGCAAGAAGAGGACGCCATGAACTGGGTCGCACTGCGGATGCTCACGGGCGACCGCACCAAGTACCTCGGCATCGTCTTCGGCGTCACCTTCGCCGCGCTGCTGATGGCCCAGCAGCTCGCCATTTTTTGCGGGCTGATGCGCAACACCACCAGCCAAATCCGCGACATCCAGGGCGGCGACATTTGGGTGATGGACCCGAGCGTGCAGTTCGTGGACGACGTGAAGCCGATGACCGAAGGCAAGCTGCAACTGGTGCGCGGCGTTCCGGGTGTGGAGTGGGCGGTCAGGCTGTACAAGGGCATCGGCCGGGCGAAACTGGCCGACGGCAACTTCCAGCAGATGATCCTCATCGGCCTCGACGACGCCTACCTGGTGGGCGCCCCCGGCCCCGACCGCATCATCCACGGCACGGTTGACGACCTCCGCCGGCCCGACGCGGCGATGATCGACGAGTTCGGCTGGCGCTACCTCTTCGGCGAGGAGCCGTTCGCCCCCGGCAAGACTTTGGAGATGAACGACAAGCGCGCGGTCATCGTCGGCATGTGCCAGTGCAACGCCACGTTCCAGACCTTCCCGATTCTGTACTGCACGTACTCGCAGGCGGTGAAGTTCGTGCCACAGGAGCGCAAGACGCTCACGTTCATTCTCGCCAAGGCGCGCGAGGGGGTCGGCCACGCCGACCTCGCCAAGACGATCACCGCGAACACGGGCTTGCGCGCCGAGACCAACGAGCAATTTTTCTGGACCACCATCGACTACTACGCCAAGCGCACCGGCATCCCGATCAACTTCGGCATCACGGTGATGCTCGGCTTCGTGGTGGGGTGCGCGATCGCGGGGCAGACGTTCTACCTCTTCACCATCGAGAACTTGAAGCAACTCGGCGCCCTGAAAGCGATGGGCGTGAGCAACTTCCGCCTCATCCGCATGATTATGCTCCAAGCGCTCGTGGTGGGCGTGATCGGCTACGGCCTCGGGGTGGGGGGCGCGGCGCTGTTCGGCTACGGCTTCCCCAAGCTCGTCAAAACGGCGCCGCCCGCGTTCTACTTCGGCTGGCAAATCTTGGTGATCGCCGCCGGCGCCGTGGCCGTCATCGTCACCGCCGCGGCGATGCTGAGCCTGAAGCGCGTGCTGTTCCTGGAAGCCGGGGAGGTGTTCCGATGACCCCCACTCCTGGCGACAACGTTGCCATCCGCCTCACGGGCGTCAGCAAGGTGTTCGGCACGGGCGAGAACCAGACCGTCGCGCTGAACGACATCACGCTCGAACTCCCCTACGGCGAACTCGTGCTGCTCGTGGGGCCGTCGGGCTGCGGCAAGACGACACTGATTAGCGTGGTTGCCGGGCTGTTGGACCCGACGCGCGGGCAGGTCGATGTGCTCGGCACGCGCCTGACCGACTTGCCGGGGACGCGCAAGGTGAACTTCCGCGGCAAGAACATCGGCTTCGTGTTCCAGCAGTACAACCTGCTGCCCGCGATGACGGCCGTCGAGAACGCCTGCGTGCCGCTCCTGATCGCGGGCCACCGGCGCAAGCACGCGCTCGAGAAAGCCGCCGAGTTGCTCAACCACCTCGGTCTCGGCAAGCGCATGCACGCATACCCCTCGCAGCTCTCCGGCGGGCAGCAGCAGCGCGTGGCCATCGCCCGCGCCTTGGTGCACGAACCCAAACTGCTCGTGTGCGACGAACCCACAGCGGCGCTGGACGCCGCGAGCGGGCGCACGGTGATGGAACTGATCCGCACCACGGCGGTCATGCCCGGCCGGGCGGTGGTCGTGGTGACGCACGACAACCGCGTGTACGACTTCGGGCACCGCATCGTCGAGATGGACGACGGCCGCGTGCGCCGCGCGGGCGCGGCGGCCGAGGTGATCGCGGCGATGGCGCACTAGGCGGGGGAAGGGTCTTGGCCCTCGGCTGGGAAGCGACCTCACCCCCCGGCCCCCTCTCCCAGGAGGAGAGGGGGAGAACCGTACTGGCTAGGTGCTTCCGGGCGCCCGCCGCTGCTCGAAACTCGCCCGCACTCTCACCCCCTCTCCTCCTGGGAGAGGGGGCCGGGGGGTGAGGTCGCTTCCGCCGCCGAGAACACCGAACCCGAGGCCCACGCCATGCTCATCCGCTACGCCCTGCCCGTCGTGTCGCTGGCGATGATCGCCTTCGCGGTGGTGCAGATGACCAAGGCCCAGCAGCAGCCCGCCGTTTCGCCGCCGCCCGTGGAACCCGCGCGCTCGCCGTATGCTGCGCAACTCGCCGGGGCGGGGATCGTCGAGCCGGCGAGCGAGAATATTTCCGTCGGCACCCAACTCCCCGGCGTGGTCGAACAGGTGTTCGTCCGCGTCGGCCAGTCGGTAAAAACCGGCGCGCCCTTGTTCGCCCTGGACGAGCGGCAGTTGCGCTCCGAACTCGCCAGCAAGGACGCGATGCGGCTGAGTGCCAGGGCGAGTCTCGCCAAGCTGGAGGCCGGCACGCGGCCCGAGGAGATTCCCCCGGCCGAGGCCAAGGTCGCCGAGGCGGCCGCGAACCTCGCCGAGCAAAAAAGCCTGCGCGACCGCTACAAGCAGCTCACCGGGTCGATCTCGGTGGACGAACTGACCCGCCGCGAGGCCGGCTACGACACCGCGGACGCCCAACTGAAGAAGGCCCAGGCCGACCTGGCCCTGCTCAAGGCCGGGTCGTGGTCGTTCGACCGCGAGATCGCCAGGGCCAACGTGAGACTCGCCGAGGCGCAAGTGGCCCAAGTCCAGACCGACCTCGACCGCCTCACCGTGCGCGCCCCGCGCGGCCGGGCCGACGAGTCGGCGAACCCCGCCGAGTCCGAGTTCGAGGTGCTGCAAGTCAACGTCCGGCCCGGCGAGTTCGTCGGCGCCACCGCCGGGCAGGCGCTCGTGGTGCTCGGCAAGGCGGGCCGGCCCAACGTGCGGGTCGATATCGACGAGAACGACATCGACCGCTTTACCCCCGGACTCGTCGGCGTCGCCAAGCCCCGCGGCACCCCCACGCGCGAGTACAAGCTGAGGTTCGTGCGTGTCGAGCCTTACGTGATCCCGAAGAAGAGCCTCACCGGCGGCAACGTCGAGCGGGTCGATACTCGGGTGCTTCAGGTGATTTACGCCCTGGCCGGGGACGGCCCGAAGCTGTACGTTGGCCAGCAAATGGACGTGTTTTTCGACGCGGCCAAGCGCGACGCCTCCCCTAACCCGTAAGCCGGCGGACCCGTTATGCCGAGCGTGAAACTCGCCCCGTCGATCCTCGCGGCCGACTTCGCCAAACTCGGCGAGGAGGTCCGCGCCGCCGAAAGCGCGGGCGCCGACCGCATCCACATCGACGTGATGGACGGCCACTTCGTCCCCAACCTCAGCATGGGGCCGGGCGTCGTCAAGAGTCTGCGGCCGCACACCAAGTTGCCCCTGGAAGTCCACCTGATGGTGGCCCGCCCGGCCGAGCACCTCGCGGCGTTCGCCCACGCCGGCGCCGACACGCTGATTATCCACCTCGAAGTCGAACCCGACCCGAGTGAAATCGTCGCCACCATCCGTGGCCTCGGCTGCCGCGCGGGCGTGGCGGTCAACCCCGACTGCCCCGTCGAGCGGCTCGCGCCGTACCTGTCGCGCATCGACCTGGCGCTCTGCATGACGGTCTTCCCCGGCGCCGGCGGGCAGGCGTTCCTGCCCGGAAGCGTTGAGCGCATCCGCGAACTGGCCGGGCTGATCGCGCACTACAGCCGCGACTGCGAACTCGAAGTCGATGGCGGCATCAGCCTCTCGACGGCTCCGGATGCCATCCGCGCGGGCGCCACGGTCCTGGTGGCCGGCACCGCGATTTTCGGCGCCGAGGGCGGGGCGGAACAGGCCGTGCGCGCGTTCCGCGCCCTCGCCGGCGCATGAAGCGCGCCGCCGTCATCTTCGCCGGCCTCGGGGCGCTGTGCCTGGCCGTCGCCCCCACCGCACCGAGCCTACCGGCCGCGCCGGAGTCGGCCGGCCCGGTCGCCGGCGCCGAAACCGGCGCGATCGCCTTCGACCCCGCCGACCCGCTCGCCGGCGTGCGCCGCTGCCGCGCCGCCGCCGAGAAACTCGCGCGCCACTACCGCTGCCGCTTCGTCAAACAAGAACGAATCGGCGGCGAACTCCGCGCGCCCGAAACGATTCAGCAGAGCGTGCGCGCCGAACCCTACGCGGTTAGGCTCTGCTGGGACGGCGGCGCGCGGCCGGTCTTCGGGAGCAAGGTCGAGGGGCTGGTCTTCCGCGCCGGCGAGAACGGCAACCGCATGCAGGTGTGGCGCCCGAGCGCGCCGTTCCTACGGCTGATGGACGTGCCGCCGACCGCCGACGCGGCGCGCTCCTCGGCGCGCTACACCATCGCCGAGGCGAGTCTGGCCCACGGCGCCCGCCGCACCGAGCGCGCCTACGAAACCGCCATCGCCGCCGGCAAGTTGCACGTAAAAGTCGAGCCGCCCGCGCCGGTGCCCGAACTCGACGGCGCGGTGTGCTGGAAACTGACCCGCACCGTCGATCCGCCGGCCGTCGATGCGTTCACCCTCGCCGAACCCGCGCCGCCCGGCCCGGCCGACGAAAAGATCGCCGCCGCGACGGTCTACTTCGACGCCGCCACGGGGTTGCAGGTCGGCACGCGCCTCGTGAACCCCGCCGGCGAACTAGTCGGGGCGTACTGGTTCACGCGGATCGAGTTGGACGCCAAGTTCGCGGCCGACGAGTTCACGGCGGCGGGGCTGGGGCGGTGAGGTCATTCGCGGGCGGGTCGTGCATGGCTGCGGCCATGCACGACCCGCCGGAGGCACACCGATCTTCGGCCCCTACTTCTGCCGCCGCTCGGCTTGGTCGAGCCGCCGCTTCTGCGCCAGCAGTGCCGCGCCGAGCGCCGAATCAGGGTCGGTTAGGTCGGACTTAGTTTGGAGGCCCGCAGCGAGCGCGTCCATCGCCCGCCGCTCGGCCGGGTCGAAGACGCCCCAAACTTTGTACACCGCGACCCCGGCGCCGACCGCGACGAGCAGCATGCCCCCCGACATGACCATCCCGCCTCCGGCCATGCCCCAGCCTCCGGCCGCAACCGAGCCGCCGCCGTACCAGGCGGTCGCCGCGCTCGTGTAGGCCGCGCCCGAGAGGCTGGCGATGGCCGTGCCGGTCGAGGCGGTGCCGAGCGCGCCGGCGGCGTAGATC
>CAXTPM010000125.1:0-10873 GCA_964245865.1 uncultured Fimbriiglobus sp.
GCGCTGGTCAAGACCCTGTTCGCCTCGTCGCTCGGCGCGAGCGGCTACCAGAAGCTCGCCAACGGCCTGGTCCTCCAGTGGGGCGTGGCGAACTCCGTCGCGGCCGGCGGCTCCTCGACCGTCACCTACCCGATCGCCTTCCCGACCGCGTTCCTCAACGGCTGGACCGGGGCGCTGATCGACTTCAACGGCACCACCAACTACTCGACGGGCTTCAGCGCCGCCGGGGTGACCCCGACCGCCCAGGCGGTCATCCGCAACCACGGGTCGAGTTCGTTCAACATCGCCTGGTACGCGCTCGGCTACTAGAGAGGACCGCCCATGAGCTTTTACTACTCGCCCTCCACCGGGGGGTTCTACCGCGACGACACCCACGTGGTCCCGAAAGACGCCGTGCCCGTCACCGACAAGGAGCACGCCGCGCTGTTCGCCAAACCCGGCACCATCGCCCCCGGCGCGGGCGGCCGGCCGATCCTCACGCCCTCACCCGCAATCAACCCGCAGGAGCAGGAGGCGCGGCTCCGGCTGGCGGCGCTCGACTCGTTCATCCCGCGCGGGCTGGAGGACGCCTGGGCCGCGTCGGGGTTCGACGCCAAGACCCTGCCGAAGGTGCAGCAAGAGCGGCTGGCCGAGAAGGCAACGCTGCGGAAGCGGCTCGCCGGCGGCCAGCCGTGACGGCCGCCGCGCGCTTCCTGCTGACGCTGGCGGCGTTCGCGCTGGTCTGCCTGCCGTGCATCGCTTTATCGGTGCCGGCGGTGGCGCTGCTCTTGCTCACGGAGTGGGACGGCCGCAGCACCGTCTTCGGCAACGCCAAGTGGGGGAGGGGTAACGACCACCACTCCTTCCCGACCCAGGGCTACCGCCAGGAGTTCCTCTGGCTCGTCTGGCGGAACCCGGTCAACAACCTGCTCAGCTTCGCGCTCGGCGCGCCGATGCGCCCGTACACGCTCGCGGGCGACCCCGGCATCGGCGACAAGCAGCGGGGCGGATCATACCGCGTGACAATGGGGCGGTACTTCGAGTATTATTGCGTCGTGCCTTATCACCTGTTCGGCCCTCGTTGCCTCCGAGTCCGCTTCGGCTGGAAAATCCTCCGGTGCGAGGACGCCGAGGCGCCGTTCGTGTTCGCGGTCAACCCGTGGAAGCCGTACTCGGGGGCGTGATGGACCAGGCGCAGATCGAGGTCCACCTGCTGAAGAACACCGACGACATCGGGAAGGTGGTCGCCATCACCGCCGAGCTGGCGACGATGATGAAGTACGAGGTCGAGCGCGGGAAAGAGGACCGCAGCAACCTCAAGGACGCCGTCGGCAAGATGACCGAGATCAGCGAGAAGATGAGCGTCATGACGGCGGTCCAGCAGCAGGTGACGCAGATCACCGCGCAGCAGGCGCAGTACGCCCAGGACATCGTGAACGTGAAGGACACCGTCGGCCTGCTCCTCGGGAGCAAGGAGAAGTTCGACGACCACGTCAAGGAGTACATCGAGGTGAAGACCACGGTGGCCGAGCTGAAGACGCACCGGGAGAAGTACAACCTCGGCGAGATGGGCGGCCGCCTGCTGGCGCTCGAGCAGGACAAGCTGAAGAAGGACGGCGCGAGCGGCATGGTGCGGCTCGTCATCCACGGGTTCTGGGCCGTGTTCGGCACCGCGTTCCTGACCTTCTCCGCCTGGGCGATCGGGAAGTACTTCGACGACTCCCGCACCAGCAAGGCCAGCTACACCTACGAGGGCAAGGGGGTCATCAGTGGCGAGTAAGGCCAAGGTCGGCGCGGCCCTCGTCGCCGCCGGGATGGTGATCGCCGCCCCGTTCATCGGCGCGCGGGAGGGCAGCGAGCTGGCCGCCTACCAGGACGTAGCGGGCGTGTGGACGATCTGCGGCGGCGTGACGGCCGGCGTGAAGCCCGGCATGCGCAGGACGCAGGAGCAGTGCGACGCCCTCACGCACTCCACCGTCGGCCAGTTCATGGTCGGCGTGGCAGGACTGCTGACGGTCCCGGTGTCGCCCAAAACGCTCGCGTCCCACACGTCGCTCGCGTTCAACATCGGCATGGACGGCTACCGCCGGTCCAGCACGCTCAGGCTCACCAACGCGGGCCGGCCCCGCGAGGGCTGCGAGGCGATGAAGCTCTGGCGCAGGGTCGGGGAAAGAGATTGCAGCGAGCGCAGGAGCGGCTGCTACGGCCTGTGGCTGCGGCGGCTCGACGAGGTGAACCTCTGCCTGTCGGGCCTGGAGTGACCGCCCGGCTCGCGCTGATCCTGGTCCTCGCCGCCTGCGCCGTGTCGTTCGGCCTGGGCGTCCGCTGGCAGCGCGGGGCCGACGCCATCGAGCAGGCCGCCTACGCCGCGCGAGCCGTCAAGCGATCCGCAACCATATCGGCCGACCTCGAATCGAAACTCGCCGAGTCCCGAGCCGCCCAACGCATCATCAGCCGGAGCGTCGCCCATGAGACACAGAAGCCTGCTTACCGCTGCCGCATTAGCCCTGACGGCGTGCGGCTCCGCTCCGACGCGATCGCCGCCGCCCGCCAACCTGCTCGCCCCGTGCGCTGACATCCCGGACACCCGGCCGACTGACCTGGGCGAGCTGCTCGAAGCCGACGTGGAGCTGATCGGGCTGTACGCCGACTGCGCGGCCCGGCACTCGGCGCTCGCGCAGTGGGCGCGGTGACGCCGCAGGACCGCATCGACGCGATCCTGCTCCTGGTGTTCGCCGGCATCCTGCTCGGCATGGCGCTCGCCCTCGCAGGCTGCATGCCGGGCGTGCCGGTGCTTGACACGGGGCGCTAACCCCGGCACCCTCGCGGGCATGGAATACCGACCCCAGCCCAACCGATACGTGAGCAAGATGGCCCGCCGGGAAATCCGCAGCCGCCAGCCGGAGCCGGTGAGGCTCGAAGTGCACGCCCAGGCGGTGCTGTTCGGGGGCGCGTTCCTGGTCGCGGGCGCGCCGCTGTCCGAGGGCAGGGGCGTCTAGGGCAACGCCAGCGGCGCGAAAGCCGAGAAGACACGAAAGCGCGTCGAACGACCTCCGGGGCGACCCGGAGGGGCTTTGCCGCGCCCGGAGCCCGCCGCCGTCACGGTGACTTCGTCCACCAGCCGGACGCCTGGGCGGTGACGTTCCGGGAGAGCGTGTGGTGGTGGTCGAACACCGGCGGGGCGGAGGCGTAGACCTCCGACCAACTCCTGCCGTCCGGGCAGGCGTCGCGGCCATCGACGTAGTGGACGAAGCCGGTCTGGCCGTCGCCCATGCGGCGGCCCATCCCGTCCACGGCGTCGAGCACTTGGTCGCCCTCCGTCTCCTTCGGCTCGTCTAACTCGGCCGGGACCAGCCACAGCACCACCCGCTCGACGAACCACTCGTGGCGGTCGCCGTGGAAGTCCCTCAGCAGGGTGACGGCGAACCAGTCGCCAACGGGCACTACGGGCTTGTAGGCGGGCATCCGGGCATCCTCTGCGAACAGTTTGTAGCGCCCCGCCCGGCCGGCGGGGCGCGCTAGTCGTCGCTCATTTGGCCGCAGATGACGCACCGGGCGCCGTTCCACCCCGCAATCGAGCCGCAGTGCGGGCAGTCGAAGCTCCAGTGGGCGTTCGGGGACGACGGCCGGGAGCCGTAGCCGTAGGGGCCGCGGATCATCCTCAATCCCCCTCCCTCGCTGACGACCTCGTAGAGCGGGGTGAGACGCAGGGGGGTGCCGACGATTTCGGGGGGCCGGTTGGCGTCCGAGGTGGCGACGAGCGGACGCAGCGCCGACAGGTGGCGGGCGGTGAGTTGCCCCGAGGCCGAGGCCCGCTCAAGGCAGTTTAGCGCCTTGCCGATCGCACTAAGGCCGACGGTACGGGAGGCCATGTCGCGGACCTTCGGCGCCCCCTCGGCCGCGTGCTGGAGTCCGAGTTGCACGAGAAGGGAAGGCGCGAAAATCGTGTCGAGCTTCTTGAGGTTGCACGGGCCGCAGGCCGGCATCCAATTCTCGTAGGAGTTGAGGTCGAACGACGGCGGCAGCCCGAGTAAATTCAAAGCGCCGGACAGGCGGGTCTCGTCCCCCTCCAGACTCTCGGGGAGCACGTGATCGACCTGGAACGAGGCCAGGTCGAGCGGCTTCGAACACAGGTAGCACTTCTCGCCGTGAACCGTGTAGACCGCGTACCGCTCGTGGGGCGTGAACCGACGCTTACTCATGATGAGAGTTTACTACGCTGGCTAGGGAATCTCCGTCACCTCGCCCCCGGCGCGGGTGGCGAGCGCGGGCAGGACCGAGTCGGCGGAGTAGGCGAGGAAGCGCACCGAGCCGTCGCACAGGGCGAAGTTTGCGCCGCCGGGGTGGAGGCTCCAAAAGTGGAAGGCGTCGCACTGGTTGTCCGAACGACCCGCTGCGAACTGGTACGGGCCGCGCGCGCAGCCCCCGGCGTTAGCGTAGTAGTTCGTCTCCCGGACGCTGAGCGACGCGTCGCCGCTGCCGTCCTTCCTCTGTCCCCAACCGCCGTACCACCAGCCTAAATCCCGGGCGCCGCTGGGGGGGCGTTCTCCGTAAAATAGTGTGTTACTCGTCCCGTCAGTTACGTCGGTTAGTCGTGTGCGCGAGTCAATGTACATAACCCCGTCCCACCCGGAGCGGGATCTCGCGCCGGATACGCCGAGGTAGGAGGTGAGGGCGAAGCCGCTGTCGTCGGGCCCGGAGTGGGCAAAGACCTCGAGCGGGCACAGGTAGGCCACCATCCTAACTCTGGCTAGCGTGTGCGGCGGCGCGATAACGAAGTCGCGCTCGGCGGCGAAAGCTGCGGTGGCCTGCCTCCAGGCTTCGGACTGGTCCAAAAACGGCAGCAGCCTCGCGGCCCAGCCCATGTAGGGGTACGGGTCGCCGCCCCCCATGTAACTCGTCGCGGGCGGGAGCGACTGGTGGGCCGCGTGGTACCCGTGCGAAGCGACCGCGATCTGGCGGAGCTGGTTCTGGCACCGGCTGCGGACGGCGGCATGCCGCACCTTCTGGACTGCGGAGACCGTCAGGCCCGCCAGGACCGTGATGATCGACACGGCCACCAGCAGCTCGAGTAAAGTGAACCCGCAGGCATTCCGCGCAGGTCGCATAGCCGCCCCTTACGTTGGACTAGATTAGTCAATCCTTGCTGTAATCGTGAACTCACCCTGGTCTTCAGGTGCGCCGAACCGACAGCGGAGTTGGTGATAACCGGCGGGCGAATCTGCGGCGGCGGTGACGCGCAGGGTAATCGCATCGCCCGCCGCCGAAGCTCGGGTAACATTCACGCCAGGCGGCGCGGCAATTACCGAAACTGCTTTAGTGGCGAGTGGGGCGCCGCGAGCCCCGAGTCTGAGCGTGACCTGGGCCTCACTCCCGCGCCGCAACTCGAGTACCGCCGGGTCGGGTGTGTACCAGACGGGACGCGATACGATCACCCGGACGATTACAGGAGTAACGCCGTCTTTGGTCGAGAGGTTGATGTCCGCGGACGCGGGGTAGGGCGGGCCGGGGAGGCGGGCCGGATCAACCACCAGCGACAGCTCGGCCGTCTCTGCCGTCACTGGCGAGAGCTTAGCCGCCAGCCACTCTGCCGGGGTCTCGACTCGGACCTTGCCGGCGTCGGCGCGGCCCAGGGCGACTGGCACGCTTCGGCGGATACCGCCGCCGTCGCCGCCCCACGGCGCGTCGATGCGGACGATGCCCGTAGCGGCGGACAACTGGTGATCTTCCTCGGGCTGGGGCGAGTTCCCGGTGAATTTAGCATCCGCCTGAGTCCCGTCCCCGAACACGACCGTTACGCTCCGCTCCCTAACGCCCCACCCCCACCCCCCAGGGTTGATCGTGACGGGGACAACCCTAGTTTCGCCGGCAGCGACGACTCCCCCCGGCCAGTTGACCTGGAGGCAGCCGCATGGGGAAAGCACGGTGCTAACCATGACGGCCTTGTCGGAGCGGTTTTCGATGGCGAACGTGCGTCGGAGGGGTTTTGAGTTTTCCGGCGTCCCCGCGTGGAAAACTCCCATGTCTTGATCCGCCGGGGCGATGGCAATCCGCAGATTCTGGGGGGAGGGCAGCCGCGGCTTGCGGACGAAGAGCACGAGGCCTCCCAGGCTCGAAAAACCCTCCTCCGTGACTCCCTCGGCGAGGGGGGTGGCTTGCACCGGCGGATCGACGACTATCCGCCCCAGTCGGCCGTGTTCGATGGCAACGAGGTAGTGATTCCGGTCGCCGTCCGCCTTGACCGGGAAGATTGCCAGCAGTCCGGGGCGCAACGACCGCTTCAGACCGGACAGCGACACGCCGTCGCGGGCCACGACTTCGAGTCCGTGAGCCTCCAGGGCGGACTTGATGTCAGCGCAACGGATGCCGTCGTCGGTCGGGGGCAGCGCGACCGACACGCGTTTCACGTCGTAGTCCTGGCGAAAGTACTCCAGGGCAAACAGGGTAACGTTCAGGCCGCACTGCGAAACCGGGATCGACTCCCCGTCCGCATGGGAGACCCGCCAGTTGCCATCAGCATCCGGCTCTGCTGCGGTCAGCCGAGACGGGACCAGAGCCGACGCCGCGATTAGCGCGACTAGAAGCGACCGACGCCTGATCCGGAGTAGTATCATAGCCGCGCCAGCGAGCGCCGCCGTGCCGACGGCGTACACCCACCCACCCCAGCCGGCGGAACCGTTGCGGTCGTCCAGAGCCTGAGCAGCCATGAACTGGCGGACCGCCTCCTGCTCATCGACCACGCCGCCGCTGACCGTGTAGCTCTTCTTCTCGACATCATCCACCAGCCGCGTCCCGATAGGAAAGGCGATGCGGAATTTCGCGGCGTCGGCCGACACGCCTGCCTGCACTTCCGAGAAGGTTATCCGAGTGGCGTACTGGTCGAGTAGATTGGTCGTCGTGACGGCACCGGGGACGGACAACCCGGAGGGCAGTTTTTGCCACTGCACACTGAGGCGCTTCCAGGCTTTACTCGCCCAGGGGGTCGTGAGGTGCGGCTTGCCGAGCCACTCCGCCCATTGCACTAGACCGCCTTTAGGGCTGTAGCAGATGCGGAAATCGCTGTCACCCGCGAGCGCCGCCTCGGGCGGGCGGGTGTCGATCAGCCACGTCCCGTCTGCGAGGGCGGTCACGGTCACGGCGTGTTTCGCCGCGGAGGCGTCCTGCAAAAACTCGGAAAGGCGTCGGTTGAAGTTGTTGGGGGGGAATGAGCCAACACCGGAAAGGAAGCCGTGGGAGTCGAGGAAGCCGTTTCGGGTTTCGGGCTTGACGGTGCCGAAGCCGGGGGCGGGCAAGGCGGGGATTACGGTCCCGCCTTGGCCCCGGCGGTACCACCTTTCCGTCCTGCCATCGAAGGTGTAAGTCTCGGTCGCCGCAAAAGTATCCGCATCCCCGTCAACCCATTTCGTGACGGAATCAACGTCCATGCGGTAGCGCCCGCTGGAAGGCTCGTACGTTACCGACCGTCTGTAGTAAAGTTTGGGATTTTGGGGATCGGGAGTGATTACAGCGGAAGTAGAGGTTCCGGAAACTTTGCCGCTCACCGTGTGCGGGGTCCAGCTTGCCGTCATCAGGGATGCGCACTGGGCGCTTTCGTTCTGGCGAATAATGTCGAGTGCGGTGCCGAGCGGTACCGGCTCGCCGCCAGTGGCGCGCGGCGGCAAAAGCGACAGGCAGGTAGCGGCGACGACTAGAACGCGGCGATTTATAGCCAGCATGCATCCCTCCAGTCCGGTGTCGGTGCGACAGAAGCCGTAGAGGCGGCGCGGCCCACAGGAGGCCGCGCCGCCCGGCCGTGTTAGCAAGACGAGACGGTGCCGACGTTCACGGGCGTCGCGAGAGTTCTGGTGCAACTACAGCCGCCGAGGACTGTTTCGCACCCCACGCTCGTCTGCGTGCAGCCCTGGAGTGTCACCGGGTAGCACTTTAGCGAACTAGTGTTGTCGCACCCCTTGTTCCTGACCCCGCCCGTGACCGTCCCCGCCGTGCAGGCGGCCCCAGGGCTGGCGCAGCCCCCCGTGCCGCTGACAACGCACGGCACGTTAGCAGTACAATACGAGCCGGGCGAGCAAGGGCCGAAGGTCACCGGCGCCGCCGCCCGAACCGACTCCAAACGCTCGACGGACGCAGCGAAGCCGACGCGCTCGACATCGCTGCTAGGCGCCGAACCGTATGCCGCTGCGGACGCGGCGACCAGCAAGCAGAACCCGGCCAATTTAACGCGCATCACAACTCCCGCTCAGTTTGGGACGTTTGGCCCCGGCCGACCCGGTTCGGTCGGGGCCACCACGTCGAAATCAACCCGTATGTCGAAGGCGGTTTCGCCGCTCGGCGTCCTACCTTTAACACCCAGCATCATGCCGCCTAGGAACTCCGGCTCGACCGCCAAGTCAACGCGGAGCGAGAGACTTTGACTGGCGCCAGGTTCGAAGGAGAGAGATCGGTCGAGAGAAGTTAGACATGGGCACGTTGTCTCGATACTATCGACTCTAATAGACGTGCCGGCGGCGTTGTCGAGTAACACTGTGACCTCGAAACGGGAGCCTGCTGCGACTTGCCCCAGAGCAATCCGCATGACGGGCGAGAACAGCGCGCATCGGTAACGGTCAGAAGTGCTGGCGGCCGCGGGGGGGCGACCACAGCCCGGCATCGCGAACGTTAGCCAGGCTGCGACGGAGGCTGCCGCTGCAACAGTCTTCATGTCGGCCACCAGAACGCCGAAGGGGAACTAGACGCAGAGTCGCCGCTAACATAGATTAAGGGTGCGCAAGCTCGATAGGACGCAACGTTAGGTGTGGCGTATCAATGAGTGGCGCCAAATCTGGAATTCCAGAGCGCAAAATTGGCCTAATGATTTTTATGTTCAATCGATTCGCAAAACGCTTCGAGTCCCTCCGGTTCGTAGAACACCGAGCGGGCGAGGGCGGGTAAGAATACCCTAGGATCTGTCCTCTCGGGTAAGCATAATCAGGTCTGCGTCGGAAACAAGCCCTAAAAGGTGAATAATCTTGGAACCCAGTTTAGGCTAGCTAGTGTACTCGTCAGCCTGCGGGGTCTGCGTCGCCCGGCCGCCCGGCCAGGCGGGGCGACTGATCGGGACGCGGGCACCACGCTTCGCAGGCGGTAGTGCGGTGGCGAGGCGTCAAAAACGGTGTGTAGCACCCACCTTGAGGAATCGCTAACGCGCCTGCGGCATGCTACACCGACGAGAGGGAGGCGGCGCTGGCTTACAACGCCGCAATCACCCCACGCGGCGAGTTCGCAAGAGTCAACGCCGCCGAACAAGCGTCTTCGCAAGAGTCAACGCCGCCGAACAAGCGTCACCCGCTCACCACCCCGGCACGGGCCGCAGCGCGTCCAGCCGCAGGTGCAGCGATTCGTAGGGCTTGGAATAGTGGCTTAGGAAACCGCCCTCGCCACCGCGTCGGCCATCACCCCCGGCATCGCGCCGGCGCCCAACTCTTCCAGGCGGGGCTACCCGCCCAGAACTTTCCGCACGTGCCCGTCCTCGCCGCCGAGGCGCTTGTGCGTCTCCGCCAACATCAGCCACCTCACCGTGGCCCAAAAGCACCGCCACGGTGAGGTGGCGGTGTCACGCCAAGTGTCACGCTAAACGCGCCAGACCGTGACATTTCGTGCCAGCCGTGCGATCCGTGCGAAGCCGAAAACGCTACGAATCGTGTGATTTCCGGCGAATCCGCCCACTCGGGATTGTTCCCCGCGCGCAACCGCATCATCAGCGGGCTTTCGCCCGCAGCGGCCAGCGGGGGGGATCGTCAGTCGCCAAGAGCTTTCCGCAAGTGTCTGTCCTCGCCGCCGAGGTGCTGGTAGGTCTCGGCGAGCATCCGCCCGTTGGCGTGGCCCAGGAGTTCGGCCACGGTGAGGTGGTCGTGCCCCTCCACCAGCTTGCGGGTGGCGAAGGAGTGCCGCCACGCCCCGCAGCGGAACTTCACGCCGAGCCTCTTCCTGAGTCGGGCGAAGCGGCACGACATGGCGTACGCCGTCCACGGCAGGCCGTCGCGGTTCACGAACAGCGGCGCCCCGCTGCCCGGTAGGCGCTTGGAGAGGAGTTCGGCGGCGCGGGCGGTGAGGTAGATGACCCGCACGCGGCGCCTGCCCTTGGCCTCCTGCGGCGGGAACACCACCCGCCCGCCCGGCAGGTCAACGTGCCGGGCCTCGACCGCCTTGGCCTCCTGCGGTCGGCACCCCGTCTCCCAGCAGAACTCCAGCATCTCCACGAAGCAGTCGCCCGCCGGGTAGCTGGCCCGAATCCTGGCCCAGTCCTCGGCGCTAATGACCTGCTCGCGCCGCTGCGCCCTCGGCTTCTCCAAGTGGGGGATCGGCGAGGCCGCGAGGTGGCCCATTTTGACCGCCCAGTTGAACGGCCGCTGCGCCGCGACGATCGCCCCCCGGCGGCTGGCGCCGCTCCAGTCGGCGAGGTGCGAGTCGGCCCAGGCCGAGACGTGGTGCGGCTTCAAGTCCGACGCGGCGAGGCGCCCGGAGTCCGACACGTCGAGGAAGTTCTGGAGGTGCTCGCGGTAAAAATCGTAAGTTTTTCCGGCCCGGTGCTTCTGGCACCAGTCGAGGAACAGGTCGATGACTTCGGCGACGGTGATCCCGCCCGAGGGGCGGGGAGGGGCGGCCTTGGGCTTCTCGGCCATCAGGGCGTGGAAGAGGCGGGTCGCCTCGTCCCGGTCGGAACCCAGGTTGTGCCGGGTTCCGCGAATGGTGACGAAGTAAGCCTGGCGCTCTTCCCAGAACCAGGGCTTGGGCGTTCTGGCCACGGTGGAATCCCCCGAAGTGTACCCAATGGTACGGTTCGGGCCGCTCGTTCTGTACCCGGATTGTGTACCGGGCGGCGGGTTCGACTCGGGGGTTTGCCACCAAACCCTAGGAT
>CAXTPM010000126.1:0-10836 GCA_964245865.1 uncultured Fimbriiglobus sp.
GCCCCGACGCCGCCCTTGACGGTGATCGTGTAGTCGAACCACAAGTCGCCGTCGTCGTCGATGCCGGCGCGAACCATGACGTAACTCTCGTTGATGCGGTTGGCCAACTCCAGGCGGTCGATCCTCTCGGCCGAGTCGGCGACGCCGTAGATGGCGATCAGTTGCAGGCGGTCCTTCTGCTCGGAGAGGAACGCGCGGGCGATGATGTCCTCCTTGATGCGCACGAAGCGGCGCTCGTCGTCGAAAGTGACACTCATGTGGGCCTGGTCGTAGACCTGGTAAACCGCGTCAAGTGTGATCGTGTCGGGTGTCAAGAGGTCGTCGTGCATAGTGCGGCGGCTCCCATTCTTGCGAAGTCGGCGGTCCCGGCGGGGCGGATTCCCCGCGAGCCTCGACACCGGCCCGGCCGGGCGTTACTATAGTAGGTGGCGTGCGGCCGAAGCCAGACCCGGCGCCGCACCTGAGCTTGTGAACGATTTCACAAGCGGCCACCAATTGCCTACAATGGGCCTGCCGTGACCATCCCCGTCGAAACTGCCGCCGGCCTCGAACCCGCGTTCCAGTTGAGCGCCTACTACCCCGCGCTCATCTACGCCGCCGTCGTAGTCGGCATGGCCGCGAGCATCGTCGGCGCGACGCACGTGCCGTTTCTGAAGCCGCGCAAGAGCACGGCCGTCAAGCAGATGCCGTACGAGTCCGGCATGGACCCGATCGGCTCGGCGCGGATGCAGTTCGACGTGAAGTTCTACCTGATTGCGATATTGTTTCTCGTATTCGACGTGGAACTGTTGTTCCTGTACCCGTGGGCCGTGACCGCGTACTCCGAGCACGCCAGCCCCGTGTGGCGCGACCAGTTCGGCGCGGTCATTGCGGCTGAAATTGTGATCTTCCTCGCCACCCTGGCGATTGCATACGTCTACGCCTGGCAAAAGGGAGTCTTCCGGTGGCGATAAAGCTCGACGAGAACGTGTTCATCGGCCAGCTCGACTCTCTTGCAAGCTGGGTGCGTAAGCACAGCCTGTGGCCGATGCCGTTCGCCACGGCCTGCTGCGGCATCGAACTAATGGCGACCGCGAGCAGCCGCTACGATATTGCCCGCTTCGGCAGCGAGGCGATGCGCTTCAGCCCGCGCCAGTGCGACGTGATGATCGTCGCCGGGCGCGTGGTGATGAAGATGGTCCCCGTGATGCAGCGCATCTGGCAGCAGATGAGCGAACCGAAGTGGTGCATTAGTATGGGCGCGTGCGCGACCTCCGGCGGGGTGTTCGACACCTACGCGGTCGTGCAGGGCATCGACCGCTTCATCCCGGTGGACGTGTATATTCCCGGCTGCCCGCCGCGCCCGGAACAATTGATTCGCGCGGTGCTCGACTTGCAGGAAAAAGTGCAGGCGACCGGCACCATCAACGGCCGCGAGTTCGCCCGCCGCACCGAGTACGAAGGCCCGGCCCCCCTGGCCGCTCAGCTCGACCCGTCGGAACTCGTGGTGTCGCCCGGCGACTACCGGCGCGGCACCCGCGCGACCGTGGGCTAGTCGCATTGACGCACCCCGCTTGTAAATGGAACAGCCAATGCCGACGGACTTTAGCGCAATCATCGCCGCAGCGCCCGCCGGGGCAATCACGCCGGGGCAGTTCCGGGACAACGTGCGTCTCTTGGTGTCGAGCGAGCACGCGCCGGACGTGTTGTTCGGGCTGTTGAAGTCGCTCAAGGGTCTCGGTTTCGACATGCTCGCCGACCTCGGCGGCATCGACTACCTGAACTACGAGGGCGCGGCCGACCGCTACGCCGTGGTTTACGCGCTGGTGAACACCGACACCGCCGAGCGCGTGTTCGTGAAAGCGTACACGAACGACCCCGACCCGAGTCTGCCGAGCGTGGTCGATCTTTGGCTGGGCGCCGACTGGATGGAGCGCGAGGTGTTCGACCTGTTCGGCATCGACTTTCCTGGCCATCCCGATTTACGGCGCATTTTGATGCCCGACGGCTTCGACGGCCACCCGCTGCGCAAGGACTACCCGCTGCGCGGCTACGGCGAGCGGCACAACTTCCCGACCATCACCCGCGCCGAAGGCTAGACAACTTAGATAGGTGTTGCGATGCCGATTGCCCCCGCCTACCCCGCGCTCGAAGTCGAACCGGGCGCCGAACAAGAATACTTCTACACGCTCAACTACGGGCCGCAGCACCCCGCCACGCACACCACGCTGCGCCTCATTTTAACACTCGACGGCGAGACGATCGTGAAGTGCGTGCCCGACATCGGGTACCTGCACTCGGGGTTCGAGAAGTTGGGCGAAGACCTCGACTTCAACCAGTACGTCACGATTGTGGACCGGATGAACTACATCTCGCCCATCGGCAACGAGGTGTCGTGGCTGCACGCGGTCGAAAAATTGATGGGGATCGAACTGACCCCGCGCTGTATTTATTTGCGCACCATTCTCGCCGAGTTGGCGCGCATCAGCGACCACCTTTTGTGCGTCGGCGCAGCCGCCCTCGACCTCGGCGGGCTCACGGCGTTCCTGTACGCCTTCAACCAGCGCGAGAAGGTCTACAACATTATGGAGAACGCCTCGGGGCAGCGCTACCACCCGAGCTTCTTCCGCGTCGGGGGCTTGATGAACGATGTCTCCGACTCGTTCATCGACGAGGTGCGCGAGTTCGTGCGCACGTTCCCCAAAGCGCACGCCGACGTGGTGAAGCTGCTCAACCGCAACAAAATCTTCATCGACCGCACCAAAGGCGTCGGCGTGCTGACGCGCGAGGAGGCCATCGCCCGCAGCGCCAGCGGCCCCGTCGCCCGCGCGGCCGGGGTGATGCGCGACTTGCGCAAAGACGAGCCGTACTTGGCGTACAAGGAACTCGCCGACTCGTTCCAAATCGTGTGCGCGAAGGACGGCGACTGCTACAGCCGGTACCTCGTGCGCATGGACGAAATGTACGAGTCGTTCAAGATCATTCAGACCGCGATCGAGAACCTCCCCGGCGGGCCGGTGAGCATCGCGGCCGACAGTAAAGTCGTGATCCCCGACAAGTCGAGTACGTACCGAAGTATCGAGGGGCTGATTCAGCACTTCGAGTTATACATGTGGAACCGGCGCTTCAAGACCCCGGTCGAGGAGGTGTACGGAGCCACCGAGAGTGCCAACGGCGAACTCGGCTTCTACTTGGTGAGCGACGGCAGCGGCAAGTCGTTCCGCGCCCGCACCCGGCCGCCGTCGTTCATCCACTTTGCGATGTTCCCGCACTTGATCGAGGGGCACCAGATTTCCGACGTTCCGGCAGTCTTGGGGAGCCTGAACATCATCGCGGCGGAGCTAGACCGGTGAGCACACTCGCGCCGCCGACACCGGAATTGATGCGCCAGGAGTTGCCGCCGCAGGCCGGGGTCAGGGGATTGCGCGTATACGCCATCGCATTCGATATGGATATCGAATCGCTGCGGCAACACTACAACGCCGCGTACTTAAAGATTCGCCGCACGCTCGAGCGCTTCGGCTTCCGCTGGCAGCAGGGCAGCACTTATTTCGGCGGCGAGGGCGTGAACGCGGTGACGTGCGTGCTGGCCGCGCAGGCACTCGGGGCGCTGTCGTGGTTTGCCGCGTCGGTATGGGATATCCGCATGTTGCGGATCGAAGAGTTTAACGATCTACTACCGGCGGTGCGGGCAGCGGGCGAGTAAACCTATTACTGCGGGACGGGACGATGGCCGCGTTGAGTGACGAAATCCGCGAGAATATTACCGCTCTGCTGCCGCGCTACCCGGCGAAGCAGGCGGTGACGCTACCCGCTCTGCACATGGTGCACGAAGCGCACGGGTACGTCGGCACCGAGCACATCGTCGAGATCGCAGGCCTGCTGGACTTGCACCCGACGCAGGTGCAGGACACGATGACGTTTTACATGTTCTTCAAGGACACGCCCGAGGGCAAGCAGGGCGTCAACCGCCTGTGGGTCTGCCGCGGTCTGGCGTGCATGTTGCGCGGCGCCTACGGCCTGTTGGATCACTGCGAGCACAAGCTCGGCGTCGCGCCCGGCGAGACGACACCGGACGGCAAGATTACACTCGAGTTCGCCGAGTGCATCGGCGCCTGCGACGGCGCCCCGGCGTACCTGCTCAACGATGTCCATGTGATGAACATGGACGAGGCCAAGACCGACGAACTCGTATCCCGACTCGCGGCGCAGGGGGCATAGATCATGGCGACTTTCGAGCCGGTATTACTCGCGCGACTCGGCAACCCGAACAGCGCCAAACTCGACGGCTACCGGGCTGATGGCGGCTACGAAACCTTCACGCGCGCCATCAAAGACAAGTCGCCGCTCGAGGTCACCACCCAGGTGAAGGACTCGGGGCTGCGCGGCCGCGGCGGCGCCGGGTTCCCTACGGGCTTGAAGTGGACGTTCTTGCCGAAGGACCATCCGGGTCCGATTTATTTGTGCATCAATGCCGACGAGTCGGAGCCGTGTACGTACAACAACCGCATTCTGATGGAGCGCGACCCGCACCAGGTGATCGAGGGGATCATGCTGGCGTGCTACGCCATCAAGTCCGAGCGGGCGTACTTCTACATCCGCTACGAGTACGGCGACGCCTACCGCACCCTCGAGGCGGCGCTCGCGGAGTGTTATGCGGCGGGGTTGCTGGGCAAGAATATCAACGGCTCGGGGTTCAACTGCGACATTTACATGCACCGGGGCGCGGCGGCGTACATTTGCGGCGAGGAGACCGGCCTGATCGAGTCGCTGGAGGGCAAGCGGGCGTACCCGCGCATCAAGCCGCCCTTCCCCGCGATTGAAGGGGCGTTCCGCAAGCCGACCATCGTGAATAATGTCGAGACGCTGGCGTGCGTGACCCAGATTGTGAAGCGCGGCAACGACTGGTTCAAGTCGCTCGGCGTGCCGCCCGACCCGAAGAACCCGCGCGACGCCGGTAGCTACGGGCCGAAACTGTACACCATCGCGGGGCACGTCAACACGCCCAAGTGCGTCGAGCTGCCGATGGGCGTGACGGTGCGCGAACTCGTGGAAAATCACGGCGGCGGGGTGTGGAAGGGCCGCAAGGCGAAGTCGGTCAACCCCGGCGGCCTCAGCATGGGGTTCATTGATGTCAACGCGAAATTGAAGGACTCGGACCTGACCGAGTACGACATTCCGCTCGACTTCAACGGCCCCGGCAAGGTGGGGTGCCTCGGCCTCGGCACTGCGGCGATTACGGTGATCGACGACCAGACGAGTATGGTCGATGTGCTGCACAATGTGTGTCAGTTTTTCGCGCACGAGTCGTGCGGCCAGTGTACTCCGTGCCGCGAAGGCACCGGCTGGATGCTGAAGATGACCGACCGCCTGCGGCGCGGGCAGGGCCGGCGCGAAGACCTCGACATTTTGGTCGATGTTGCGGATCGTATCGGCATTATGCCGGGGACGACGATTTGCGGCCTCGCGGACGGCGCGGGCTGGCCGGTGAAGACGGCGGTTCGTAAGTTCCGCTCGGAGTTCGAGGCAGCGATCCGCGAGGGGCAGCGCAGCCCGTACGCGAAGAATCTGCAACTCGTCGGCGCCCACTAACCGGAGAAGTCGATGCGTACCGCTGCCGTGCTGGGTATGATAGTTTGTTTACTCGCCGGCTGCAAGAAGCCGGCCGGGACGCCGACGCCGGCCTCGGCGGCGCCCGCGCCCAGTGGCGGCGGGGGCGGGGCGAACACGAACTTCGTCTCCGGCGGTGGGGCGGCGCAGAACATCCGCAAGGCGGCGCAGCGGACTTCGCGGCTGAACGAGTTGAACACGCTCGGCCAACTGATCGAGGTCTCGTACAACACCAACAACCGGATGCCGGACTTCGCGGCGTTCAAGCAGGAACTTCAGAGCGACGCGCCGAACGTACTGGCGGCGATCAACGACGGGTCGATCGTCTGCTGTTGGACGGCCGCGCACGAGGGGCTGTGGGCCTACGAGGCCGGCTCCGAGGAGGCCGGCGGTAGCGCGCTGGTGACCGGGCGGGCGTCGCGCGTGGACGCCGAAGAAATGAAGCGATTACTAGGCCGGTAACTACCGGCCCCCTACCTGGGGTGAGTTGATATGCCGACGGTGTATGTGAACGACGTGCCGGTCGAGATCGGTTCGCAAAAACTCAACTGCGTGCAGGCGTCCGAACTTGCGGGCGTCGAGGTACCGCACTACTGCTACCACCCCGCGCTGTCGATTGTGGCGTCTTGCCGTATGTGTCTGGTCGAGACCGGCGAGTTGAAAGACGGCAAAGTTGTAATGCAGCCGAAGGTGGTGCCCGGCTGCCAGACGCCGGTGCGCGACGGCACGGTCATCGTTACCGGCGACTATAAGCACAAGATCGGCGTCGAGCCGCTGGCGTATGACGCGAACTACAAGCCGGGGGACCGCGCGCGGAAGTCGCAGGCCGACACGCTCGAAGGGTTGCTGCTTAACCACCCGCTCGACTGCCCGGTGTGCGACAAGGCGGGCGAGTGTAAACTGCAAGATTACAGCTACGGCTATGGCCGCAGCGAGTCGCGCATGATCGATATCAAGAACACGCCGCCGAACAAGCCGCACATTTCGAGCAAGATCACGCTGTTCACCGACCGCTGCATTTTGTGTACGCGCTGCGTGCGGTTCACGCGCGAGGTCAGCGGTACGTCGGAACTGACGGTGGTGAGCCGGGGGCACCACTCGGAGATCGATATTTTTCCTGGGTACCCGCTCGAAAACAAGCTCTCGGGCAACGTGGTGGACCTCTGCCCCGTCGGCGCGCTCGGTAGCAAGGACTTTTTGTACAGTCAGCGCGTCTGGTACATGAAGGATGTCGATGGCGTCTGCTCGCGCTGCAGCACGGGCTGCAGCATTCACACCGATGTGAACAAGGAAGTCGTGTACCGGCTGCGGGCGCGCGAGAACCCGCAAAATAACGGCTACTTCATCTGCGACGAGGGGCGCTGGGGCTACCACTTCACGAACTCGAACGACCGTCTGCGGCGGGTACTGGTGGGCGGACGGCCCGCGAGTTACACCGAGATTGCGTCGCAACTCAAGGCGGACGTGATTGCGACCGGGTCGAACCTCACAGTCGTCCTGTCGCCGTTCCTCACGGTCGAGGAGGCATACTTACTGGCGCAGGCGTTTGGCAAAACTGGCGCGCAATTGGTAATCGGCCCGGTGCCGGTGGTGGGCCTCGATGACACCTACCCGAAGGACGTGCGCGGCAACCCCGTGACGCCGGTGAAGTTCACCATCCGCGCCGAGAAGTGCCCGAACAAGCGCGGCGTCGAAATGGTATTGCGTCACTTCACGGGCGGCGTGGCGGCGTGGGAGCCGGACCCGGCGCAAACCGTGGCGTTCTTCGGCGGCTACCCCGACCCGGCGCACGCGACCTATACTATCGACTTGTCGAAAATCGGCGCCGTGCTGCTCGTGCAAGACTTGTTCCGGCACGAACTCGCCGACAAAGCGCGCTACGCGCTGCCGGCAACGAGCTCGTTCGAGAAAGACGGCACGTTCGTGAACCACGCGGGACTGGCGCAGACGTTCGGCCGGGCGGTGGCTCCGCCGAAGGAGGCGCGCTCCGAACTGCAAATCGCCCACGACTTGGCCGGGAAGCGCGGCTTGGTGCAGGCGGCGGCGGTGCGGCGCGAGTTGGCCGGCGTGCTGCCGGGGCTGGAGTCGCTCGCGGCCGAGAAGGCGCCGCGGCAGGGCAAGAAACTCGAGTTGCAGACGGTTTAGAGTATTCGGCGGCGTGTGAGTTTTGCGTTCCCCGAGCGTGGATGTGCGATGCCCGAGTTTAATTGGATGTACACGGGCCTCATCATCGCGGCGGTGATCGTCGGCATCCAGGGGTACGTCGCCTACCTGATTTTACTCGAGCGCAAGGTGGCGGCGTGGGTGCAGGACCGCATCGGCCCGAACCGCGTCGGCCCATTGGGGTTGCTCCAGCCGATCGCCGACGGCGGGAAGATGTTCCTCAAGGAAGATGTCATCCCGACTCACGTCGATAAAGTATTTTTTGTGCTGGCGCCCATCGTCGCGTTTAGCACCGCACTCTTGGCGATTGCCGTGGTGCCGCTCGGCTCGACGGTTCCGCCGCCCCTGCCCGCGGCGGATGTGCAGTCGTTTTTGGCGGCGCAGGACGACTACCAGTCGCACTATTCCTTCGTCGTGGTGCCGGGCCTCGACATCGGGATTCTGTACTCGTTCGCCATCGGCAGCCTGGCCGTGTACGGCGTGATTCTGGCCGGGTGGAGCGCGAACAACAAGTATTCACTCTTGGGCAGCCTGCGCAGTTCGGCGCAGATTATTAGCTACGAGATTCCGCTCGGCATGTCGATTCTCGGCATGGTGCTGTTCACGGGGTCGCTCAACCTCGAACGCATGATCCAGTGGCAGGCCGAGCACACCTGGGGCGTGTTCTTCCAGCCGCTCGCGTTCCTGCTGTTCATGACCAGTGTGTACGCCGAGTGCAACCGGCTGCCGTTCGACTTGCCGGAGGCGGAACAGGAACTAGTGGGCGGGTACCACACCGAATACTCGAACAGTATGAAACTCGGGCTGATGCTGCTGGCCGAGTACGCGCACATGATTACCACGAGCTTTTTGATGTCGATCGTGTTTTTCGGCGGCTGGAACCTGTTCGGCCTCGAAGATAAAATCACCACCGACCCGGTCGGCAAGGCGGCCATCAAGTTGGTGATCCTCGGCACGAAAATGTCGAGTTTCATTTTTCTATATCTGCTGGTGCGCTGGACGATCCCGCGCTTCCGCTTCGACCAACTCATGAGTCTGGCGTGGAAGGTGATGATGCCGCTGGCCCTCGCACACTTAGTGGGGGCGTTCGCGGTGCGGGAGTTCGGGCTGACTTACTGGGCGCTGCTGTCTGTTTCGCTGGGCTTATTCGTGGTCGCGGGGTTCGTGGGTCTGCGCGTCGGCGGGCCGAACAACCTGGCGCGGAAGCTGGCCGTGCCGCTGCCGAGGGGGTTGCAGGCGGGCGTGACCTACGCGCCGCAACTACGAACCGGCGGGCGGCGCTAGTCACAAAATCGACACACCATGAGGGATGAATATGGCGTCCGCGAAAGACGTGAAGTGGGTCGAGCCGGCGAAACTCGGGCTGTTCGGGCAGTTGTACTTGCCGCTGGTCGCCGACGGGCTGCGCACCACGCTCACGCACATGTTCGCCAAAAAACACACCGAGCAGTACCCCGAGCAGGAACCCACACTGCCGCCGAACTACCGGGGCGTCCACCGGCTGAACCGGGACGACGCGGGGCGGGTGAAGTGCGTGGCGTGCTACATGTGCGCGACCGCGTGCCCGTCGCACTGCATTGATATCGTCGCCGCGCCCGCGCCGGCTGGGTGGACCGACCGGGAGAAGTACCCCGAGACGTTCGTCATCGACCAGTCGCGCTGCATCTACTGCGGCATGTGCGAGGAGGCGTGTCCCGTTGACGCCATCGAACTCACCACCATGTACGACCTCACCGGGCTGAGCCGCGAGCAGTTGATTTTCGACAAGGAAAAGTTGCTCTCGGTGTACGACCAGACCACCGCGGCGGGCACCGACCCGGTGCGGACGCACTCCGGGCGCCTGTCGGTTGCCTCGGGCACGCCAAATGCCGCGGCCGACGCGGGTGCGGGCGGGTCGGGCGGCGAGGGGCTGGGCTGAGTTTTGCCGGCGATTCGGGCCAATTTTCGAGCGGGGGGCTGTCCAAGCCCCCCGCTCCGTTGCTACAAAAGCCGCGTGAAACTAGGTGGGCGGGAAGCCGTTTGATGCAGATGTTGCCACTCGTGCAGTCTTTCGCTGCGCCCCTCGGGCTGGGCCCGCGCCAACTCGCGCTCGCGCAAATCGGCCTGGCCGTGGCGCTCGCCGTCGCGGCGTTCACCTGCCTGCCGCCCCGGCCGCGCGGGCGGCGGGTGGCACTCGGCACTCTCTTTGGAGTAGCGGCGCTCGTCGTCGGCACGTTCGGCGTGGCGTCGTCGTTCAACCTGCCGATCCGCGATTATGTCGAGACCGTGCTCTTTTGGCTGTTCGCCGGCGCGGCGCTGACGTTCGGCGGCGTGCTCGTGGCCCAGGCGAACCCGGCGCGGGGGGCGATCGCGTTCGCGTTCGTGATCCTGAGCGTGTGCGGGCTATTCCTGCTGCTCGCCGCGCCGTTCTTGATGGCCGCGACAATTATTATTTACATGGGCGCGATCGTCGTGACGTTCCTGTTCGTGCTGATGCTGTCGCACGCCAAGGGGCCGAGCGACGAGAACGACCGCAGCCGAGAGCCGTTCCTGGGCAGTTTTGCGGGGTTCGCGTTCGCCGGACTGGTATTGTTTACGCTCTACCTGGGGAGTCCGGCGGGGGCGCCGGGGGTCGGCGGGTCGCGCTACGCCCTGCCGGCGGTGGGGTTCGACGCCGACGCCAAGGCCCAACTCGCGCGGGCGGCGGAACTGCTGACGGCCGCGAGCGTCGAGGCCGACCCGGCGGAGTTGGAGCGGCAGGCGCGCGAGGCTCGGGCGCTCCTGTCCCAAGTGGTCGGCGCGGCGCCCGGTGAGCAGGTGGCCGGGCCGGTCGTGGCGATGCAGGACCGGCTGCGCGCGGCGGCATCGGATCGACGCGTCGCCCACTTGAGCGAGCGGGCCGACGAGTTGCGCGACCGCAAAAAACTGGTGTTCGACCGGCTCGACAGCGCCCTACTCGCCGCGGCCAGCCCGGACCTCGGGGCGGCGCGGGCGGACCTACTCGACTTGCGCGACCGCACACTCTTACTGGCCGGGCGCGGCGAGATGCCTGCGAACAACGTCGCGGGCTCGCCCACCTGGGATTCGTTCGACGACGTCGAGCGG